>NZ_BAAIFY010000003.1:0-255011 GCF_054653575.1 Nocardioides pyridinolyticus
GGCGTCGAAGAGCTGCCCGAACGCCGTGAGGAGCGTGAAGAACAGGAGCCCGAACCCGACGAAGACGAACCAGTGCGCGGCGCCGACCAGGGTCCACTGCAGCATCCGGGTGTGCCCCAGCGTCTCCTTGAGCAGGGCCGCGAGGCGGGCGCCCTTGTGGTCGGTGCGCTGGGCCGGCTGCCCGATCCGGACCACGCCCAAGATCCCCCGGACCGCCCGAACGAACAGGGCGGTGCCGACAGTGGCGAAGGCCAACGAGACAACGATGGCGACAATCTGCAGGGGCTGCATGGGAGAGCGACTCCTCGGGTCCGTGATGCTCCTCGGCGCCCGCGGGGCGCGCCCGTGAGCCTATTCCCCGCGCTCCGTGGCGTCAGTGCCGGGAGTGCGTGAGAAGGATCCTACCGGCAGGTAACATCTCGGCCGGGTCAGCCCACGATCGCGACGGTGGGATTCAACGGGACCGGAGGCCGAGGACGCGGCCGGTGGGGGAGAGCTCGACGGTGACCATGACCTTCGGGTCGCCGGCCTTCCTCGCGCAGAAGGAGTAGGTCGTGCCGAGCCGCTGGTAGGGCTGCCCGACGGCCGTCATCACCTGACGGGTCGTCATCCCGGGCTCGACCAGTGAGCGCACCGCCGCCACCGGCTTGCGGAGGTCGGGGTTGCGGCACGAGTCCGGGGCGATGCCCTGGGCGCGCTCCCACGTCTGGAGGTAGGCCTCCGCGCCGCGGGCCATGTCGTCCTGGATCCTGGCACCGTCGCCCGCCTGCGCGGCCTCGGCGACCATCGCCAGGTCCTCGATCCAGTCGGGGTAGAGGCCGTACTGCGCGACGCCGTCGGCGTTGATGTCGTAGACCCGCTTGCCGGCGTGCTGCTGCCCGACGCGTACGCCGCCGAGGCCGGTGAACGGGTAGGTGACCGGGTTCGCGACGCCGGTGCCGCGCGGGTCGCCCTGCGCGCCGAGCCCGTTCATGTCGGCGCCGTACCCGAGGCCCCAGTAGTAGCGGGGGTCCGCCCAGCCGACGTGGGACTTCCACTTCTCGACGAAGCCGGTCGAGTCGCCGGCGTACGGGGCGATGAAGCCGCCCTGCTCGTAGATCCGCGGGTAGGCATCGGGGGTCGACCAGGAGTGGCTGGACATGACGCCGTGGTAGCCGAGCTCCTCGGTCTGGTCGAGCGCCTCGACCCGCGCCTTCACGCTCATGTGGTCGGGGTCGAAAAGCATGTGCCGCTCGGCGAGCTGGTCGATCGTGTACTCGCCCAGCGTGGTCAGGCCGCGGCTGTTGCAGTGCTCCGGCGGGCCGTAGACCGGGACCGCGGGGAGGCTGCCCTGGCCGAAGATCTCCGCGATCGCGCCGAACAGCGCGTCCTGCTGGCCGGCGCTGATGTCCGGCGCCGCGATCTGGCTGTGGTCGTGCGCGCCCGGGATCTCGGGCTCGCAGTGCTGCATGTCCCAGAAGGTGCCGGTCTCCATGAAGTTCGCGCTGTTGACCGCGACGCCCACCTCGCCGTTGTCGCCGGCGATGCCGGCGAGCGCGTTGTCGAACTTGTTGACCAGCTCCATCTGCCGCACGCCGAGCGCCTCGACCTCGTCGAGCTGCCGGTCGATGTCCTCGATCGAGCAGGCCGGGACGTCGCCCTGCCCCGGGACGACCTTGAACGTGCAGCCGAACGGCACGCTGGTCTCGATGCCCATGACCACGGCCATCTTCCCGGCGTTGATCACCTCGCGGGCCTGCCAGGGGTCGGTGACGATCCGGTAGAAGCCCTTGCCGGGGCCGCCGAACTGGGCGTCGATGTAGTCCTGCATGTCGTACATGTCCCGCGCCTGGAGGCGCACCGAGTCCATGTCGTCACAGGAGTTGTGCTTGATCGGGTAGAGCTGGCAGAGCTGGTTGTTCTCGACCAGGAGGTTCACGAAGATCCGCTGCCCGCCGCGCCACGAGCGCTCGAGCCAGCGGTAGTAGGTCCCCTCGTGGGTCAGCGAGTTCGGCGCCGGCCAGTCCTTGAACGTCGGCCAGCCCACGGGATCGTGGTGCGGCTCGCCGGACAGGACCGACTCCAGCACGCCGCCGTACCCGCCGGACGCGGAGTGGTCCGGGCAGTCGACGAGCGCGTACGGCGCGCCGAACTCGTGCCAGGGCCGGCCGCAGTGCGCGTCGCCGCCGAGGAACTCGAAGGCCATGCCGTGGGTGTGGGCATCGACGTAGCCGCGCACCTCCTGGAACGGCGTGATGCCGGCGTGTGGCCGGCCGGTGACGCCGATCTGGGACTCGGGGTAGGCGGTGCAGCCGGTCGCCTTCGTCGGGCGGAACGCCGAGGCGCCCTCGAGCCGGAGGCCGTCCCCGCCGTTCTGGAAGGTGTAGCGCCCCGACGGCCTGCGGGCGATCCGCCAGATCGTCGCCTTGCCCGGCTCGGCCGCGCGCTCGCCGCCGGCGACGACGACGAACTGCCGGTCGGCGTCGTAGATGAGGTACTTCCCGAGGTCGGTCGGCTTGAAGAAGAACGGCTCGCCGCCGCGGGTCAGCGTGTAGCAGCCGTTGGCCAGCGCGTAGCGGTTCTGGGGATGCTCGAGCCGCGACCCGGTCACCGGCACCGAGGTCAGCTCGGGGTCGGGGAGCGCCCGCTCGCCGTCGACGTACGCCGCCGCCTCGGCCTTCTCGCGCGCGGAGGTCGGGTCCTGCGTGCTCTCGCCGAGCTCGCCCGCGCGGGAGAGGGCGTTCTTGTCCGTCTTCAGTGCGGCGGCCGCCTGGCCGGCGTGCGCGAACCGCTCGCCGAGGCCGCCGGGGCGGATCCCCGCCGCGCCCCCGAGGCCGACGGCGCCGCCGAGGACCAGTGCTCCTGCCGTGACGGCCCAGACCAGGCGCCGGCTCGTGGACCGCTCGCTCACCGCGTGACTCCCGTCGTCGTGTCCCGTTCCAACGAGGGACTTCGGACCGGGTGATGGTTCCCGCCCGGCACCGGGGGGAACCGACGGTCTAGCCCGGCGGCGGGACCTCGGGCTCGCGGCCGAGCCCGGCCACCGCGGCGAGGATCAGCACGCCACCGAGGAGGCCGGCCGCGCCGAGCCGCTCGTCGAGCAGGAGCGCGGCCAGGACGGCGGCGGTGAGTGGCTCGAGCAGGGTGGCGATCGCGGCCGAGCTGCCGGGGGCGGTGCGCAGCCCGGCGTAGAAGAGCAGGTAGGCCAGCCCCATCGTCAGCACGCCGAGATAGACGAGCGTCAGGCTCACCACCGGGTCGCCCAGCGCCTCGACCTGGAGGCCCGAGACCAGCGCCAGCGGGGCGAGCGCGAGCGCGCCGACGGTCGTGCTCGCGGTCGCGAGGCTGAGCGGCGGCGTCCGCTGCGCGAGGCCGTGCCCGACGACGGCGGTGAGGGCGTACGCCGTCCCCGACCCGATCGAGGCCAGCACGCCCAGCGTCGGATGCGGACCGCCGGCGGAGCCGGCCGAGACGCTCACCAGCACCAGGCCGACGAGCGCGGCGGCGAGCACGAGGAGGTCGGTGCGGCCGGGGGCGCGACGGCGGCGCAGGCTCTCGACGACCGTCACGAGCACCGGAGCGAGGCCGAGGCTCACCACGGTCGAGACGGTCACGCCGACCGCGACCACGGCCGCGAAGTAGAGCGCCTGGTACGCCGCCGTGGCGACGCCGACGATCGCGACCCGTCCCGGGTGCTGGCGCACGAGCACGCGCAGGTCCCCGAGTTGGCGGACGACCGCGACGGCCACGAGCAGGAACAGGGCGCCGATGAGCATCCGCCAGGCGCTGATCGTCACGACCGACATCGACTGCGCGTCGCGGATCACGTGCACCGCGAGACCGCCGGTGCCCCAGAGGACGCCGGCGAGGCAGATCTGGAGCAGACCCAGGCGGGCGTACCCGGCGTGGGAGGGGGACATGGCGGTGCTCCTGGGACGGCGGTCCTGCGGCGGGGACTCCTGGTGGCGGAGCCAGTCATCGTGGCGGATCGCGGCGCGTGGCGCATGTGGATATCGGGATGTGGCCGCTGGGCTGTTGACCGCCGAAACCCCGCGCGCGCGGCTACCCCGGGTCCGCGCGTCCCCCGATCCGGCGGGTCAGCCGGGTGGCCGTCCGGGTGACCGCGTCGACCAGCGCCTGGCCCTCGACGTCCTCGAGGTCGTCGGGGTAGGTCGCCGCGACCGCCGCGACCGGGTGCTGGTTGTGGTCGAGGACCGGGACCGCGACGCTGGCCAGGCCGGGCGTGACCTCACCGTCCTCGACGGCGTACCCCCGCTGCCGGGTCTCCGACAGCACGGTGCGCAGGGCGCTGAGCGTGCGGGGGCCGCGGCCGTGCCGGTCGACGAAGTCGGCGGGCGTCGAGTAGAGCGCGCGGACCTGGCTGCCGGGCAGCCGCGCCAGGATCGCGCGGCCGCTGGCGGTGAGGTGGGCGGGCAGCCGGACCCCGACGTCGGTGACGAGCGGCGGCCGGCCGGGGGCGCGCTCCTCGAGCACGTAGAGCACCTCGCGGCCGTGCAGGATCGCCAGGTGCGCCGACTGGGCGGTCCGGTCGACCAGCTCGGCGAGCGGGCGGCGCGCGATCCGCTGGAGCGGCTCCTGCCGGGCGTAGCCGCTGCCGACCTCGAACGCCGCCGGGCCGAGCCCGAAGCGGTGCTCGTCGACGAGGTGCACGACGAAGCCCTCCTCCTCCATGGCGCGGAGGAGGTGGTACGTCGTGCTGCGCGGCAGGTCGCACGCGCGCATGATCCGGTCCAGCGGGACGGGGTCGGGCTGGCCGGCCAGGAACCGGAGCACCCGCAGCGCGCGGGTCGCGGCGGGCACCTGGCTCATGCCCCGAGGTTAGGGCCCTGAGGCCCGGGCCTGCCTACGGCTCCCGGCGGTGCGTCCCCCGGTCGGTGTCGGGGTCGAGTCGGTCCGCCGTGCGGATCGAGTCCTCGCGGTGCGCCTCCTCGAGGTGGGCCTGACGCTCGGCCTCGGCGACGCGCTGGGCGGCCCGCTCCTCCTCGGCCCGGGCCTGGGCGAGCTCGGCCTCGGCGGCGGCGAGCTCCTGCTGGGCGCTGTCGACCGCGCCGGTCTGGGCGGCGGCCTTCGCGCGCAGCTGCTCCGCGCGCTGGCGGCGCTGCTCGGCCCGGCGCTGGCGGGCCGCCATGAGGACGGCGACCGCGACGGCGAGGACGACCAGGACGGCGATGACGAGGACGAGAATGGTGCTGTTCATGGATTCCTCCCTGATGAGCTCCCCCACGGGGCCGTACCCAGCGTCAGGCGAGGTCACGCTCGTCGCGCACCGGCACCAGGGGCGCGGCGACCACCGGCAGCAGGGCGCTGAGGGCGAACGTCGCGGCGAAGCCGACGTGCGCGATCGCAGTCCCGGCCAGCGGCGGAACGGCCGAGGCGGTGAGGAACTGGGCCGTGTTCTGGACGCCGAGCGCGCGCCCGGACCAGAACGGTCCGGCCCGCTCGGCGACGGCGGTGAACGCGAGGCCGTTGTCGGCGACGGTCACCACGGTGGCCACGACGACCAGCAGCACCGCGACGCCGAGGTCGAGGGCGGCGGTGAGGCCGAGCAGCGCCATGCTGCCGGCCGCGGCGAGGGCGACCCAGCGCAGGGGGCGCATCCGGCTGCCCACGACGTCGGAGAGGTGGCCGGCCGCGATCCGGCCCAGCGCGCCGGCGACCTGGGCGACCGCGACGACGGTGCCGGCGGCGGCCGGGGACCAGTCACGGTCCTGCACCAGCCAGACCAGCGCGAAGGTCCACACGAGGAACTGCGGCGCGACCAGCAGCACCGACACCCCGTGGATCCGGGCCAGGAAGGAGTTCCGGCGGTACGGGCTGGCGACGGCCTCGGCGGTCCGCTCGGCCGGCCGGGGAGGGTCGAGGACCACCGCGGCGACCATCGCGGCGGCGAGCGCGCACGCGACCGTCGGCACCCAGAGGGCGGCGTGGGCGCCGGCCCGGTCGGCCACGACCGCCACGGACACGGCGGCGATGCCGACGCCGATCGGCTGGGCCATCTGGCGGATGCCCATCGCCAGTCCCCGCCGCTCGGGCGGGAACCAGCCGACGACGACGCGGCCGCTCGCCGCGTTGGTGCTGGCCGCGGTGGCGCCGGCGAGGACGAGCGTGACCACGAGCAGCGGCGTACCCCTCGAGAGGGCGCCGGCGACACCGCAGGCGATGGTGGCCGCGAGCCCGGTCAGCAGCACGAACCGCTCACCGCGGTGGTCGGTGACCCACCCCCAGGCGACCAGGGTGAGCATCACGCCGAGGGTGGGCGCGGCCGCGACGGCGCCGGCCTGGGTGAGGCTCATCCCCGAGGCGTGCAGGGTCGGGATCAGGAACGCCGGGCCGTGGATCATGACGGCGGCGGCGGCCTGGGCCAGCGTGCTCGCGCCGAGCATGGCCCAACGCCGCGCGGCGCCGACGTCCGACACGGGAGCGATCGTCTGGGTCATCGGACCCAGTCAACGCCCCTGCGGCCGGTCGCCGGCGCCACGTCTCGCGTGGTGGGCCAGGGCGGGTCTCCCACGTCTGGGGAGACGTGCCCTAGCGGCGGATCGTGGTCTGGGCGATGCCGAGGTCGAGCACGGCACCGGAGCCGTCGAGCAGGGTGATCCGCAGCGCGACGACCTTGAGGCCGCTCGGCAGCCGCTCGACGAGGTGGGGCTCGAGCTTCGCCACGCCGGGGATCTCCATCACCTGGTCGAGCGGCAGCTCCCGCGGCTCGCCGTTCACCGTCATCGCGCCGATCCGGGTGCCCTGGGTGCTGCGGTCCAGCTTGCCACCGGCCATCCGGGTGACGCTCGCCTTGCCGACGACCGCCTCGATCTCCAGTTGGCCGTCACCGAGGCTGAGCCCGGCGATCGAGCCGCGCTCCCAGGCCTCGCTGCGGTCCGAGAACCGCTTCGCCCACTCCTTGGAGCTCACACCCTCGACGTGCAGGCCGCCACCGAGGTCGAGGTCGACGTCGTCCTTGCCGAGGATCCTGCCCTGCGTGCCCTGGCAGGGCATCAGCGACAGCGGGTTGCGGCCGCTGATCAGCACGCCGCCGAGGATGCTGGCCTCGGTGCCGGCGGAGTAGCCGCCGAACCGGCCCCACTTCACGCCGGACAGCGCCTGTGCCCCGCTGCGCGCGACGAAGACCTCGGTGCCGCTCGGGAGGAGCTTCACCCGGAGCGCGACCGCCCACGCCTGGGCGCTGGTGGCGTTCTGCCGCTCGCGGACGTCGCCGACCGCGAGGCGGGCCAGGCCCGGGATCTCGACCGGCTGGCCCGGAGACGGGATGTCGATCTCCTGGGCCGGGCCGACCGGTGGCGTCAGCACGATCCGCCCGATGCTGGTCTTGGTCTCGGCGTGGAACCGGCGGCCGTCGTACCAGGCGTGCGACAGCGAGGTGACGCCGCGGATGCTGAGCGTGCCCAGCGGCGACTCGGCGAGCACCACCTCGGCGGTCGAGCTGCGCGAGTAGGAGTGCCGGGCGGCACCGTCGCGCCGGGTCCAGACCCGGGTCTTCACGCCCGAAGCCGTGCCGGCGTCGGGAAGTGCGACCTCGGCGACCACGTTGCCGCGGTCGATGCCGGGCTGCACCGAGCAGCCGATCGCGGTGAACGCGGTCATCCCGGAGTCGGCGGGTACGTCGCTGCCCTCGGCGCGCGTGCCGTAGGCACCGGCCTTCAGGGCGATGTCGGACCCGGCGCGCGGCGCCGGCTCGCGCACGGGCGCCGCCCCGGCGGGGGCCGGGACGAGCGTCGTGCCGAGCGCGGCGACGGCGAGCACGGCGAGGGTGGACAGGGGTCGTCGAAGCATGGTCGAGCTCCCGAGGGGTTCCGGGCTGGGCGGCCCCCTTCTCGAGCCGTGCTGGTGTGTGTCTTTTCCGAATGAAGTCCGACCGAAACCAGGTCTAGACAGGCTCGGGGTGCGGGCGGCGGGTCAGTTCGGCCGGATCTGGAGGCGAGCCTGGCCGAAGTCGAAGACGGACCCGGAGCCGTCGAGGAGCGTGACCCGCAGGGCGACCACGTGGATGCCGGACGGGATCTTCTCGACCACGAACCGCTCCAGCTTGGCCACACCGGGGATCTCGAGGACGCCGGTGTCGGGGAACTCCTGCTCCTCGCCGTTGGCGACGATCGTCCCGACCTTCGATCCCTTGATGCTCGTGGTCACCTTGCGGCCCTCGCGGGTCACGTTGGCCTGGCCGACGATGCCCTCGACGTCGAGCTGGCCGCCGCCCAGGTTCATGTGGCTCACGGTGGCCCGCTCGTAGGCGGTGCTCCGCTTGGCGAGCTCCTTGCCCATCTGCTCGGTCTTGAGACCGGTCGCGAGCAACTGTCCGCCGAGGTCGCTGTCGATGGACCGCTTCGACCACACCTTGCCGCGGGTGCCCTGGCAGGGCATCAGCGTCAGGGGGGTCCGGCCGCTGGTGACGTGGCCGTCGGCGGCGGTCCCCTGGGTCGCGGCGGAGAAGCCGCGGAAGATGCCGTGCTTGACGCCGGTGAGCGCCTGCGCCTTGGCCTGGCTGATCACCGAGCGGGATCCGCTGGCGGTCTTCTCGATGATGAGTGCGTTCGCCTGGGCGTGCGCGCCGTCGGCGTTCAGGCGCTCCTTGATGGTGCCGACGGCGATGGTCGCGATCCCGGGCACCTCGACCGGCTGGCCCGGCGAGGGGGCCTCGAGCTCCTGCGGCTCGCCGCCGCCCTCGGGCATGAGCGTGATCGAGCCGACGTTGGTGCGGGTGTGGGCGTGGAAGCCCTGGTTGTCGTGCCAGGCGCGCGCGAAGGAGACGATGCCGCGCAGCTCGACCGAGCCGAGCCCGGACTGGGCGATGACGAGCTTCTGGATGGAGTTGCGGGTGTAGGACGAGATCGCGTCGCCCGCCCGGCGGGTCCACACCTCGGTCTTGACGTTCGAGGCCTGGCCGAGGTCCGGGTAGGTCACCTCGGTCTCGTGGTTCTCCCTGTCGATGCCGACCCGGGTGGCGCAGCCGATGGCGATGTACGCCGTCTCGTCCGACTCGGAGGGGACGTCACCGCCGGTCGCCCGGCTGCCGAAGCCCGAGGCCTTGAGGGCGAGGTCGACGGACTTCCCCGCGCGCTCGGCGGGCTGCTGGGCGTGGGCAGTGCCGCCCAGCGTCGCGGTGAGGAGGCCGACGGTGAGGGCGCCGGCCGAGGCCACCGCCATCGTCCGTGCCGCCGTCCGGGCCGTCGTTCGTGCCACTGATCGGGTTGTCGCTCGTCGTGTCATGGTTCGCTCCCTCGTTGGTGCGGCGTCCCTCCCGGATGGGCCCCCGACGCCGAGTTGGTCGTGCTGGTCCAACGGGCCGTCACCACCGGGTGTTATGGCGTGTGAGTTAAGTCTCGGATGCCAGACACCGGCGGGTGTGGGCCGTCTGGCACGTTGTTCCTAGCCCCGCGACGATTGCTGCATGGTCGCTGGGATGGTCGCTGGCACGGTCACGGTGGGGGTCGGACCCGTGTCGTTCGCGGAGCTCGTGGCGGTCGCCCGGAACGGCGCACCGGTGGAGCTGGGAGAGGACGCGCTCCTGGCGATCGACCGCGCCCGGGGGGTCGTCGAGGAGCTGGCCACGGCGGAGACCCCGGCCTACGGCGTCTCGACCGGCTTCGGTGCGCTGGCGACCCGGCACATCCCGAGCGGGAGGCGGGCCCAGCTCCAGCGCTCGCTCGTCCGCTCCCACGCGGCCGGCTCCGGCCCCGAGGTCGAGCGCGAGGTCGTGCGGGGGCTGATGCTGCTGCGGCTGTCGACGCTGGCGACCGGCCATACCGGCGTACGCCGGGAGACGGCGGAGCTGCTCGCCGCGCTGCTGACCCACGGGATCACGCCGGTGGTGCGGGAGTACGGCTCGCTCGGTTGCTCCGGCGACCTGGCGCCGCTCGCCCACTGCGCGCTCGCGCTCCTGGGCGAGGGCGAGGTCCGCGACGCGGCCGGGCGGCTGGTGCCCGCCGCCGAGGCGCTCGCCGCCGCCGGCCTCGCCCCGGTCGAGCTCGCCGCGAAGGAGGGGCTCGCGCTCATCAACGGCACCGACGGCATGCTCGGCATGCTCGTGATGGCCATCGAGGACCTCCGGATGCTGCTGCGCACCGCGGACATCGCGGCGGCGATGTCGGTCGAGGCGCAGCTCGGCACCGACCGCGTGTTCGCACCCGAGCTCCAGGCGATCCGTCCACACCCCGGCCAGGCGCTGTCCGCCGCGAACCTCACCGCGCTGCTCGCCGACTCCGGCGTGGTCGCGTCGCACCGCGGCCCGGACTGCAACCGCGTGCAGGACGCCTACTCGCTGCGCTGCTCGCCGCAGGTGCACGGCGCCGCCCGCGACACCGTCGAGCACGCCGCGGCCGTCGCTGGCCGCGAGCTCGCCTCCGCGATCGACAACCCGGTCGTCCTCGGCGACCGCGTCGAGTCGAACGGCAACTTCCACGGCGCGCCGGTGGCCTACGTGCTCGACTTCCTGGCGATCGTCGCCGCCGACGTGGCCTCGATCAGCGAGCGGCGTACCGACCGCTTCCTCGACAAGGCCCGCAACCACGGGCTGCCGCCGTTCCTCGCCGACGACCCGGGCGTCGACAGCGGTCACATGATCGCCCAGTACACCCAGGCGGCGATCGTCTCCGAGCTCAAGCGGCTGGCCGTCCCGGCGTCGGTCGACTCGATCCCCTCCAGCGCCATGCAGGAGGACCACGTCTCGATGGGCTGGTCGGCCGCACGCAAGCTCCGCCGGGCCGTCGACGGCCTCACTCGCGTCGTCGCGATCGAGGTGTTCACCGCGGCGCGCGCGCTCGACCTGCGTGCCCCGCTCCGGCCCTCGCCCGCGACCGGGGCCGTCGTCGGGCTACTCCGCTCCTCCGGCGTCGCGGGCCCCGGCCCCGACCGCCACCTCTCGCCCGAGATCGAGGCCGCCGTCGCGCTGGTCGCCTCGGGTGCCGTCCTGTCCGCCGCCGAGTCCGTGATCGGAGAACTGCGATGACCAACCCCCGCCTGCCCATCCACGCGGCCCACGGCACGGAGCTCACGGCCCGGTCGTGGCAGACCGAGGCACCGCTGCGGATGCTGATGAACAACCTCGACCCCGAGGTCGCCGAGCGCCCCGAGGACCTCGTCGTCTACGGCGGCACCGGCAGGGCCGCGCGCAGCTGGGAGGCGTACGACGCGCTCGTCCGGACGCTGTCGACCCTCGCCGACGACGAGACGATGCTCGTGCAGTCCGGCAAGCCGGTCGGCGTCATGCGCACCCACGAGTGGGCGCCCCGCGTGCTCATCGCGAACTCCAACCTCGTCGGCGACTGGGCGAACTGGGAGGAGTTCCGCCGGCTCGAGGACCTCGGCCTGACCATGTACGGCCAGATGACCGCCGGTTCGTGGATCTACATCGGCACCCAGGGCATCCTCCAGGGCACCTTCGAGACGTTCGCCGCGGTGGCCGACAAGAGGTTCGGTGGGACGCTGGCGGGGACCATCACGGTCACCGCCGGCCTCGGCGGCATGGGCGGGGCGCAGCCGCTGGCGGTCACGATGAACGACGGCGTCGTCATCTGCCTCGAGTGTGACGAGTCCCGGATCCAGCGGCGGATCGACCACCGCTACCTCGACGTCCGCGCCTCGTCGCTGGAGGAGGCGGTGGAGTGGGCGGTCGCGGCGCGCGCCGAGCGCCGACCGCTGTCGATCGGCGTGCTCGGCAACGCCGCCGCGATGCTGCCCGAGCTGCTGGAGATGGACGCGCCGATCGACATCGTCACCGACCAGACCTCGGCGCACGACCCGCTGTTCTACCTGCCGGTCGGCGTGCCGTTCGAGGAGTGGGCGGCCCGCCGTACCGCCGATCCGGACGGCTTCACCAAGGAGGCCCAGGGGTCGATGGCCGCGCACGTGCGGGCGATGGTCGACTTCCAGGACCGTGGTGCCGAGGTGTTCGACTACGGCAACTCGATCCGCGACGAGGCCCGCAAGGGCGGCTACGACCGGGCCTTCGCGTTCCCGGGCTTCGTGCCGGCCTACATCCGGCCGCTGTTCTGCGAGGGCAAGGGCCCGTTCCGCTGGGCCGCGCTGTCCGGCGAGCCCGCCGACATCGCCGCGACCGACCGGGCGATCCTCGAGCTGTTCCCCGAGAACGAGCGACTGCGGAAGTGGATCACGATGGCCGGCGAGCGCGTGCACTTCCAGGGCCTGCCCGCCCGCATCTGCTGGCTCGGGTACGGCGAGCGGCACCTCGCCGGCCTGAGGTTCAACGAGATGGTGGCGAGCGGCGAGCTCTCGGCCCCCATCGTCATCGGGCGCGACCACCTCGACTGCGGATCCGTCGCCTCGCCGTACCGGGAGACCGAGGGGATGCTCGACGGCTCCGACGCCATCTCGGACTGGGCGATCCTCAACGCGCTGGTGAACACCGCGTCCGGCGCGACCTGGGTCTCGTTCCACCACGGTGGCGGCGTCGGCATGGGCCGCTCGCTGCACGCCGGGCAGGTGTGCGTCGCGGACGGGACGCCGCTCGCGGCCCAGAAGATCGAGCGTGTGCTGACCAACGACCCGGGCATGGGCGTCATCAGGCACGTCGACGCGGGCTACGACCGCGCGGTCGAGGTCGCGCGCGAGCGCGGGGTGCGCGTGCCCATGTCACCGTGAGCCGGTGACGACGCGGCCGGCTCGGACGGCGAACGGGACAACCCGTCGCGCTAGAAGACCCTTCGCCGGGTGCCGCCGATCGGCACCAGGTTCAGGATGAGCCCGACGATCAGCAGGATGATGCCGATCGTGGTGAGCACCGGAATGTTGGCCAGCAGCCCGATGAGCAGCAGGACCAGTCCCAGAATGACCATGATGTGTTTCCTCCCTGTCGTGTCCCCCCCGGACGTGCTTACCCCTTGGGTGGGACAGGTCAAACCTCGAGCTATCGCCGACGGCGGAGCCAGGAACGCCGCGGGGGCGCCACGAGGTGGTCCATGTCGGCGATCAGGTAGACGAGCCCGGTGACCACCCCGCCGATCGGCGGCGCCGCCTCGTGCTCCGCGGCCGAGAGCAGGAGCTCGGCCTCGAAGCCGAGGGTGCGGACCCGGGCCCGGTGGAAGGTCCGGCCGGTCAGCTCGAGGATGCGCGTGTCCGCGGCGATCACGTGCCGGACAGTCGCGCGAACGCCGATACCGGGTCGTCGCCGAAGAGACCTACCGGGAGGAAGGACTCGGCCGCCCAGGGCAGCCCCGTGCCCAGCGAGGCGTCGTAGGCCGCCAGGTCGGGGTGCGCCTCGACCTCGTGGGCGAGCGCGGTGACCGCCGCGGCTTGCTGGGACGGGCCGGCGGGGAGCAGGCGCGCGTGTACGAGCTGGCAGCACAGCCGGGTGACGATCTCCTCGACTTCGGCGACGTCCGGGACGTCGGCGACCACGAGGTCGTCGCCGACCGCCGTCACCTCGCTCAGCCGTGCGCCCGGCGGACCGGCGAACGAGGGCACCACGTCGAGTACCTCGCTGGCCGACCGTGTGATGGTCAGCCGGACACCCGAGGGGTCCTCGAACCGGATGAGCTCCTCATCGCCGAACCGTGCGACCGGGGTCAGCCGCCCGGGGATCCGCGCGAGCGCGGCACCGAGGGCCGCGATCGGATCTTCGTCAGGACCAGCGATGCCGAGACATTCCAGGGACGACGCCATGCAGGCAGTCTTCCCTCGGCCGTGGGACCTCACCCAGAGCGGCGGCGGGCTGTGGAGATCAGCCGAGACCGGCGATGGCCTCGTGGATGCTCAGCGTCCGGCGGGCGGACTCGACGTGGAGGCTCTCGACCATCTTGCCGTTGTAGGTGACGACACCGGAGCCCTGGCCGTCCTCGAAGGCCTGGATCAGGCCGCGGGCGTCCTCGACCGCCTGCTCGGACGGCGCAAATGCGCTGTTGGCGCCCTCGACCTGGCCCGGGTGGATCAGCGTCTTGCCGTCGAAGCCCATCTGCCGGCCCTGCGTGCACTCGGCGAGGAAGCCCTCGGTGTCCTTGACGTCGTTGTAGACGCCGTCGAGGACCGCGATGCCGGCCGCGCGCGCGGCGAGCAGGATCTGGTGCAGGCTCGGCAGGATCGGGGCGCGGCCGGGCACGTGCTCGGCGTACAGCTCCTTGACCAGGTCGTTGGTGCCGACCACGAAGCAGGACAGCCGTTCGCTCGCGCGGGCGATGCTGAGCACGTCGAGGACGGCGACCGGGGTCTCGATCATCGCCCAGAGCTTCGTGTGCTCCGGTGCGCCGTGCCTCTCCAGCGCGGCCACGAGCTGGTGGACCTCGTCGGCGCTGTCGACCTTGGGGACGACGACCGCGGCGGGGCCGGCCTGGGCGGCGGCCGCGAGGTCGGCGTCGTGCCACTCGGTGCCGATGCCGTTGACGCGGATCGTGACGGTGCGTCGGCCGTACTCACCGCTCGCGACGGCGGCGCACGCGGCCTCGCGGGCCGCCGGCTTGGCGTCGGGCGCGACGGCGTCCTCGAGGTCGAGGATGAGGCCGTCGCACGGGATCGTCTTGGCCTTCTCCAGCGCGCGCTCGTTGGAGCTCGGCATGTAGAGGACGCTGCGGAGGGGGACGAAGTCGGTCACGCGATCTCCTCGTACTGCTTCTTCAGCTCGGGGTCGACGGCGGCGAGCTGCTCGGCCAGCTCGACCATCACCAGGCACTGCTTGAGGGAGGCGTCGTCCTCCATCTTGCCGTCGAGCATCACCGCGCCGGTGCCGTCGCCCATCGCGGCGACCACGCGACGGGCGTGCGCGACGTCCTCGACGCTGGGGCTGAACACCTTGTTGGCGATGGCGATCTGCTTGGGGTGCAGGCTCCACGTGCCGACGCAGCCGAGCAGGAAGGCGTTGCGGAACTGGTCCTCGCAGGCCACCACGTCGGCGATGTCGCCGAACGGGCCGTAGTAGGGGTAGATCCCGTGCATCGCGCAGGCGTCGACCATCCGCGCGATCGTGTAGTGCCACAGGTCCTGCTGGTACGTCGCCCTGCGGGCCTCGATGTTCGCGACGCCGTTCTCGCTCGGCGGGTCCTGGCGCACGAGGTAGCCGGGGTGGCCGCCGCCGACGCGGGTGGTCTTCATCCGGCGGTCCGCCGCGAGGTCGGCCGGGCCGAGGGAGATGCCCTGCATGCGCGGGCTGGCGCCGCAGATCTCCTCGACGTTCGCGACGCCGCGCGCGGTCTCGAGGATCGCGTGCACGAGGATCGGCCGGTCGAGTCCGGCCTTGGCCTCGAGCTGGGCGAGCAGCCGGTCGACGTAGTGGATGTCCTCGGCGCCCTGCACCTTCGGCACCATGACCACGTCGAGCTTGTCGCCGATCGCGGGGACGAGCGTGGTCAGGTCGTCGAGCACCCACGGGCTGTCGAGGGAGTTGATCCGCGTCCACAGCTGGGTCGGCCCGCTCCCTCCTCCCAGGTTGGCGGTGCTCCTCGCGATCTCGACCAGGCCCTCGCGCGCGGCCACCTTGTTGTCGGCCTTGATCGCGTCCTCGAGGTTGCCGAGCAGGACGTCGACCGTGCCCACCATGTCGGGCACCTTCGCCGCCATCTTGGCGTTGCTCGGGTCGAAGAAGTGGATGGCCCGGCTCGGGCGCGCCGGGATCTCGGTGAGAGGGGTCGGCGCCCCCACCGCCAGGGGCCGGAAGAAGTCCTTCGCGCTGCGGGATCCGCTCATGGGGCGGAACGTAGCAGCGGATCCTTACTCGTCGGTATGACGGATCTGACACGCCGCCGTGCGTGTAACGCCGGGTTATTCGCTGTTCCCACCGGATTGCACGGGGGTGGGAGGAGCCGGTAACCCGGCGTTACAAGCGAGCGCGCCTCAGCTGTAGGTGTAGAACCCGCGCCCCGACTTCCGGCCGAGCAGGCCGGCGTCGACCATCCGCTGGAGCAGCGGCGGGGCGGCGTAGAGCGGCTCCTTGAACTCCTCGTAGAGCGACTCGGCGACGGCCTTGGTGGTGTCCAGGCCGATCAGGTCGGCGAGGGCCAGGGGGCCCTGTGGGTGGGCGGCGCCGAGCACCAGGCCGCGGTCGATGTCCTCGGCGGAGGCGAAGCCGGACTCGTACATCCGGATCGCGGAGAGGATGAACGGGATCAGCAGCGCGTTGACCACGAAGCCGGCGCGGTCCTGGCAGTCGATGGCCTGCTTGCCCAGACCCTCCTCCACCCAGGCCCGCGATCGCGCGGTGGTGTCGGGCGAGGTCAGCAGCGACGGCACGAGCTCGACGAGCTGGAGCACCGGGACCGGGTTGAAGAAGTGGATGCCGATCACCTGGGTCGGGCGCGAGGTGACGACGCCCAGCTTCATGATCGGGATCGAGGAGGTGTTGGAGGCGAGGATCGCGTCCGGCGCCGTGACGATCGCGTCCAGCGACTTGAACAGCGCGACCTTCGCGGCCTCGTCCTCGACGATCGCCTCGACGACCACGTCGCGGTCGGCCAGTACGTCGAGGTCCGCGACCACGCGGATGCGGCCGAGGACCTCGTCGGCGGACCCCTCCGATGGGCGCAGCTTGCCCTTGGCCTCCGCGCGCTGGAGCGACTTCTCCAGCCGCCCGAGCGCCGCCTTCGCGGCGTCCTCGCTCGACTCGACGACGACCACGTCCTGCCCGGCTCGCGCGCTGACCTCCGCGATGCCCGACCCCATCAGGCCGCCACCGACCACACCGACGTTCAACATGTCCCTCCCTCGGTCCGTCTCCTCCGCCGATTCCACCAGGGCCGTCGGCGGGACGGTGCGGCGGGTTCGGCTCGCGGGACGGTACGGCGCGCGGCGTACCGCTCCTTCCATGCCGCGACGGTCGCCTCGACGTCGCGCGGCATGGTGACGAGAGGCGGGCCGGGGCTGAGCGAGTAGCGGGCCCTGATCACCCGGGCGTTGAAGTCCTCGACGTGCTCACGGACCTGCCTCTCGCTGTGGTAGCGGTCCAGCTCGTCATCGAGGGCGGCGTCCTCCTTGCGCAGCGCCACGCTGGGCGGGAGCACCACGATGCGCTCGCGCTCGACCAGCTTCTTCAGCCACCAGTCGGGGTCGTGGGCGTCGCCGAGCCCCTCGATCGGCTTGCCCTTCCCTGGCAGGTCGTCGAAGTCCCCGCGCTCCATCGCCTGCCGGACCTGCAGGTCCACCCACGTCTGCTGCTGCTGGACGCGTGCCCGGGCGGCGGCGCGGCTGGCCGCCCGATCGGGGTCGCGCTCCTGGGGCATCTCCTCCAGATTACTGAGCCAGTGGGACCGGCGCAGACCGCGCGATGCCCGGTCGGAGGCGTCGTCACGGGCGCACCCGAGACGTCTCGGATGCGAGACCCGGCGTGCGGCGAGGTCGTTGACCGCGTCCGCTGGTGCCGGTGGACTGGGCTCGTGTCACCAGCGCCCGCGATGCACCAGGCCGTCCATCGGCTTGCGCGCCCGCTTGGCGGGAGAGCCCTGCGCGCCGACGGTCTCGGCCGGGTGGCCGATCGTCACGACGCCCACCGGGTCGAAGTCGTCCGGGATCCCGAACGCCGCCCGGACGGCCGCCTCCCGCGGCGGCGGCACGCCGATGAAGCACGAGCCGAGGCCGTGGTCGGTCGCCGTCTGCAGGATCAGCAGTGCCGCCATCGCGGTGTCCATGTCCCAGAACGGCTTGGGCCAGCGCGTCTCGTCCCGGTCCGCCCAGCCCTTGTCGGGCTGGGCGTAGCGGTCCAGGTACGCCGCCTTGCTCGAGCACGGCAGGATCACGATCGGGGCCTTCATCATCCCGGCCAGCCACCGGTCGGGGTGCTCGATGTCGTCCGCGGTCGCCTCCCAGAAGCGGCGGACGTCCTCGGGAGTGTCGAGCAGGAGGAAGGCCCAGCCCTGGCTGAACCCGGCGTTCGGCGCGCGGGTCGCGTTGCGCAGCGCGAGGTCGACCACCGCCGGGTCGACCGGGGCCGTGCTGTAGTTGCGGATCATCTTGCGGCGGCGTACGACGTCCTGGAACTCCATGAGGAGCAGCGTGCCTGACGACTTCGAGCGGATGTGGGCCGCCCTCGCGCCGATCGGCCGGTCGGCCCGCAGCGGCGGCTACTTCCGGCAGCCTTTCACGGCGCCGGAGCAGGAGCTCCGGGCGTGGTTCGCCGAGCAGTGCAGCGCCCGCGGGCTGCGGGTGGAGGCCGACGGCTTCGGCAACGTCGTGGGGTGGTGGGACGCCGGCGACGGGCCGGGCGTGCTGACCGGCTCGCACCTGGACTCCGTGCTCGACGGCGGCGCGTACGACGGACCGCTCGGCGTGGTGTCCGCGCTGGCCGCCGTCGACCTGATGCGCTCGCGCGGCGTCGTGCCGGCGCGGCCGGTCGGGGTGTCGGTGTTCGCCGAGGAGGAGGGCTCGCGCTTCGGGCTGGCGTGCCTGGGCTCGCGGCTGGCGACCGGCGCGACCTCGTGGGAGTCCGCGCGGACGCTGACCGACCGCGACGGCGTGGCGCTCGGCGACCTGCTGCCCGGTGGCGGGTCGACGCTGCTGGACGGCGTCGGGACGTTCGTGGAGCTGCACGTCGAGCAGGGCCGCGACCTCGTCGACCGGGGCGCGGCGATCGGGGTGGCGGGCGAGATCTGGCCGCACGGGCGCTACCGATTCGACTTCTTCGGCGCGGCCAACCACGCCGGCACGACCCGGATGGAGGACCGGGCCGACCCGATGCTCACCTACGCGTTCACCGCCCTCGGCGCGAACAAGCAGGCCCGGCTGGCCGGGCAGCGCGCCACCTTCGGCCGGGTCGTGGTGGAGCCCAACGGCACCAACGCCGTGCCGTCGCTCGTGACCGCGTGGCTCGACGCGCGCTGCTCGACCGACGCCGGGCTGGCCTCGCTCGCGGCGGCCATCGAGGCGCAGGCGAGCGACCGCGCCCGGCGCGACGGCACCGCGCTGACCGTGACCCCGGAGTCGGTCTCGGGCTCGGTCGTCTTCGACCCCGACCTGGCCGCGGCGGTCGCCGCCGACCACGAGGGCGGGGACTGGCCGATCATCGCGACGCAGGCCGGCCACGACGCCGGGATCCTCTCGGCCGCGGGGATCCCCACCGCGATGCTCTTCGTCCGCAACCCCACCGGCGTCTCCCACTCGCCCGCGGAGCACGCCGAGATCGCCGACTGCCTCGTGGGCGTCTCGGCGCTGGCCGACACCCTCGAACGGCTGACCCGGTGACGGGCCCGAGGTCGGCGTACCTCCTCGAGCGGGCGTGGGTCGACGGTGCCGTCCGGGACGAGGTGCTGGTCGAGGTCGAGGGCGGCCTCATCACAGCGGTCACATGGGCACCACTTCTCGTGGGAAACCCGCCCGACACGCCGGGTGGCGACGGCGTGTCGGGCGGGTTTCACCGGGTACCCGGTGAAACCCGCCGCCTGCCCGGCCTCACCATCCCCGGCCTCACCAACGACCACAGCCACGCGTTCCACCGGGCGTTGCGGGGACGGACCCAGCGCGAGCGGGGGACGTTCTGGACGTGGCGCGAGCAGATGTACGCGGTGGCCGAGCGGCTGACGCCGGACACGTACGTCGCGATCGCCCGGGCGACCTACCGGGAGATGGTCGCGGCCGGCTACACGAGCGTCAGCGAGTTCCACTACCTCCACGACCCCGAGCCGGCGATGGGGGAGGCGCTCCGGGAGGCCGCGCGCGAGGCCGGCATCGGCTTCACCCTGCTCGACGCCTGCTACGTCAGCAGCGGCTTCGGCGCACCCCCCGAGGGCGTCCAGCGGCGCTACAGCGACGGCACCGCGGAGCAGTGGGCCGAGCGCGTGGGTGACGGGCCGGCCGCGATCCACTCGGTGCGCGCGGTGCCCCGCGACCAGCTGCACGTCTTCCGCGGCCGCGCCCCGCTGCACGTCCACCTCTCCGAGCAGCGGCAGGAGAACGAGGCCTGCCTGGCGGCGTACGGCGTCACCCCGACCCGCCTGCTCCACGACGAGGGCCTCCTCGGGCCGGGCACGACGGTCGTCCACGCCACCCACCTCACCGACGAGGACGTCGAGCTCCTCGGCAGCACCCGCACCAACGCCTGCATCACGCCCACCACCGAGCGCGACCTCGCCGACGGCATCGGGCCGGCCCGGCGGCTGGCCGAGGCGGGCTGCCGCCTCACGATCGGCAGCGACAGCCACGCGGTCGTCGACCCGTTCGAGGAGCTGCGCGGCCTGGAGATGGACGAGCGGCTGGCGACGCAGGAGCGCGGGCACTGGTCCGCGGCGGAGCTGCTCGCGGTCGGTACGGCGGGGCGCCGGATCGCCGTCGGGGAGCCGGCCGACCTCGTCACCCTCGACACCCGGACGCCGCGCACCGCCGGCACCGGCGCCGCCGAGCACACCGCCGTCTACGCCGCGACGGCCGCCGACGTCACCCACGTCGTCGTCGCGGGCGAGCGGGTCTACACGAGCACCGACGACGAGGAGATCGGGCGCGAGCTCGATCAGGCGGTGGGAGCACTGTGGCCACGACCCTGATCACCCACATCGGCGAGCTGTTCACCGCCGACCCCGAGGGGCCGCTCACGATCGAGGACGCCGCGCTCGTCGTGGACGGCAGCACGATCGCCTGGACCGGCCCGGCGTCCGCGGCCCCGGACGCCGACGAGCGCGTCGACGCCGGCGGCCGCGCGGTGATCCCGGGCTTCGTCGACTCCCACTCCCACCTGGTCTTCGCCGGCGACCGGGCGCCGGAGTTCGCCGCCCGGATGGCCGGCACGCCGTACGCCGCCGGCGGCATCCGCACCACGGTCGCGGCCACCCGGGCGGCCACCGACGAGCAGCTCACCAGCCACGTCGCCCGGCTCGTGGCCGAGATGCGCCGCCAGGGCACGACGACCGTCGAGATCAAGAGCGGCTACGGCCTCACCGTCCACGACGAGGCCAGGTCGCTGGCGGTGGCCCGGCAGTTCACCGAGGAGACGACGTTCCTCGGGGCGCACGTCGTGCCCGAGGGTGACCCGGGGGAGTACGTCGACCTCGTGACCGGCCCGATGCTGGAGGCCGCGCGGGAGCACGCCCGCTGGATCGACGTCTTCTGCGAGCGCGGCGCCTTCGACGGCGACCAGGCTCGCGCGATCCTGGCCGCCGGCGAGGCGGCCGGCCTGCGCGGCCGCCTCCACGCCAACCAGCTCGGTCCCGGCCCCGGCGTGCAGCTCGCCGCCGAGCTCGGGCTGGTCGCGGTCGACCACTGCACCCACCTCGTGGACGCGGACGTGGCCGCCCTCGCCGACAGCGGCACCATCGCCACCCTGTTGCCGGGCGTGGAGTTCTCCACCCGCCAGCCCTACCCCGACGCCCGGCGGCTCATCGACGCCGGCGTGAAGGTCGCGATCGCCTCGGACTGCAACCCGGGGTCGTGCTTCACCAGTTCGCTGCCGCTCTGCGTCGCGCTCGCCGTCCGCGAGATGGGGATGACGCCGGCCGAGGCCGTGCACGCGGCGACGTACCGCGGCGCGGAGGCGCTGGACCGTGACGACGTCGGCGCGCTCGTGCCCGGCCGCCGGGCCGACCTGGTGGTGCTCGACGCGCCCAGCCACGTGCACCTGGCCTACCGTCCCGGTGTCCCGCTGGTGGCCGCGACCTGGCTCGGCGGCCGCCCGGCCTAAGACCCTCGGACGCTTCCGACGCCTCGGATAAGGCACCTTCCCGATGTGCCGGGCTACCTCAGACGAGCAACCTCCTCGTCACCGACCACGGAGCTGAGGAGCCCACCATGTACGAGAACAACCTGAACCGGGACCTGCTGAAGAGCGAGATGGACTACCGGGTCGGTCGCGTCCGCGACCAGATCGCCGGGCGCCGGCGCCGGCGCCGCCGGACGCTGGTCCGCCGGGGAGACGCGGGAGACGTCGGCTGGACCACCGTCCGCTGACCCGGGCGGAGCGAAATGCCCCCGCAGTCCACAGCTGAACAGGACAGACTGTCCGACGTGGCAACCCACACCTCTCGGACACTCGTCGGACGAGACGCCGAGCTCGCGGAGGTCGCTTCGCTGCTCGGCGTCTCCTCGTCAATGGGGTCATCGGGCGGAGCGTCCGCGGGTACGAAGGGGAGCACGCCCGGCACCGCTGTGCTGCTCTCCGGCGACGCCGGTGTCGGCAAGACCCGCCTGCTGACCGAGCTGCGCGACCTCGCCTTCACCGAGGGCTGGCAGGTCGTGGCCGGGCACTGCCTCGACTTCGGGGACAGCGCGCTGCCCTACCTCCCGTTCTCGGAGGTGCTCGGCCGGGTCGCCGCCGACCTCCCCGAGACCGTCGACGAGGTCGCCGCCCGGCACCCCGTCCTGGCCCGGCTCCAGCCCGGGCGCCGGATGATGGGCCACCAGGACCGCGAGGAGAGCAGCGCGCTCGACCGCGGCGACCTGTTCGAGGCGGTCCATGCGCTCCTGGAGGCCATCGCCGCCAAGGCCCCGCTGCTCCTCGTCATCGAGGACACCCACTGGGCCGACCAGTCGACCCGCGACATGCTCAGCTTCCTCTTCTCCCGGCCGTTCTCGGGGCCCGTGGCGATCGTGGCGTCGTACCGCTCCGACGACCTCCACCGCCGCCACCCGCTCCGCCGCCAGGTCGCCGAGTGGAGCCGGATCCGCGGCGTGCGGCGTCTCGCGCTCTCCCCGCTCCCGGAGGACGCGGTGCGCGCGCTCATCGCCGAGCTCGTGCCCGAGGGCCTCGCCGAGAAGGAGCTGAGCGGCATCGTCGACCGCGCCGAGGGCAACGCCTTCTTCGTCGAGGAGCTCACCAGCGCCGCCGCGGGTCCGGGCCGGTGGGTGCCCGACGACCTCGCCGACGTCCTCCTCGTCCGGCTCGACCGGCTCGACGACACCGCGCGGCAGGTGGTCCGCGCCGCCAGCGTCGCCGGCCGCCGGGTCGCCCACGACCTGCTGGCCGCGGTCTCCGAGCTCGGCGACGGCGCGCTCGACGAAGGCCTGCGCAAGGCCGTCGAGATGAACATCCTGGTCGCCAGCGACGGCCGCTACTCCTTCCGGCACGCGCTGCTCGGCGAGGCGGTGTACGACGACCTGCTGCCCGGCGAGCGGGTGCGGCTGCACGGCCGGTACGTCGCGGCGCTCCGGTCCGGCGCCGCGAGCGGGACCGCGGCCGAGCTGGCCCGGCACGCCCGGCTGGCGCTGGACCTCGACACCGCGCTGACGGCCAGCATCCAGGCCGGCAACGAGGCGTCCCGGGTCGGCGGCCCCGACGAGGCGGCGTACCACTACCAGCAGGCGCTCCAGCTGCTCGTCGACCCGCGGCGCTCGGCGAGGGTCGACCTCGACCTGTCCAAGCTCGTCGTGAGCGCGGCCGAGGCGCTGCTGGCCAGCGGGGACCCCGAGCGCGCGGTGAAGGTCGTGGCCGAGCAGGTCGAGCGGCTGCCGGTCGAGGCGCCGTCGAGCTGGCGAGCGCGGATGCTCGCCACGCAGGCCCAGATGATGCTGATGACCGAGGGCACCGACCCCTTCCCCGTCATCGAGGACGCCGTCGCGCTGGTCCCGGACGGGGAGAGCGGGCTGCGCACCCGGGTGCTCGCCGTCCACGCGCGGGTCCTCGCGGGCTACGGCCGCTACGAGGAGGCGCAGGCGGTCGGCATGGAGGCCCTCACCCTCGCCGAGAAGCTCGACCTCGCCGAGCTCGCCGCCGACGTGATCACCACCCTGTCGGGCCTGAAGAAGGCGGGTCCGAAGGAGGGGCTGCGGGCGGCGCTGTCCGACGCCGTCGCCCGGGCCCAGGAGTCCGGCGCGCTCTCCTCCGAGCTGCGCGCCCGCTACCTGCTCGGTCGCTCCTACCAGGACTGGGCGGAGTTCGACGAGACCATCGCGTGGTTCCGCGGCACCGTCGAGCGCGGTGCCGAGGCCGGCATCCCGTTCGCCCCCTGGGCGTTCGAGGCGCGGTGGCAGCTCGCGTGGGTGTACGACGTGCTCGGCCGCTGGGACGACGTGATGGCGCTGACCGACTTCAGCCAGGAGTCTCCGCCGCCGATCCCCCGGGCCCTCATCGAGCCGCTGCGCCTGCAGATCCGGCTGGCCCGCGGCGAGGACGTGTCGGACGAGGCCCGCGCGCTGCGCAAGTTCTGGGCCCGCGAGGGCGGGGTGGCGATCACCGCGAGCGCCGTCGAGATGGACGCCGCCGGCCACCGCGGCGACGCCGCCGGCGCCGTCGAGGCCTACGACGAGGTGGTCGCCGTGCTCAGCCGGATCTGGCACGAGTGGTTCAGCGCCCGCATCCGCCTCGGCGCCCTGGCCATCGCGGCGATCAACCGGGTCGTGCCGTCGATGTCGGCCGCCGAGCGCGCGCAGTACGCCGAGCGGGTCGACCGGATCCACGCCGACGGTCACGTCGTCCTCGAGCGCTACTCCGACCCCTCCGGCCACTGGGGACCGGAGGGCCGCGCGTGGGTCAAGCGGCTCGACGCCGAGACGCTGCGGTTCCGCTGGCTGGCCGGGATCGACGCCCCGCCGCAGGACGCGCTCGTCGAGACGTGGCGCGAGACGATCGTGATGTTCGCGGACTTCGGCCACGTGCACGAGCTCGCCCGGGTGCGCACCGCGCTCGCCGGGATCCTTCGGGCCACCGGCGACGCGGCCGGCGCCCGCGAGCACGGCGACGCGGCCCGCGAGGTGGCGCACGCGCTCGGCGCCGTACGGCTCCTGGAGGACCTCAAGGCGGTCGGCAGCACGCCGGCGCGCACCGAGGCGCCGCCGGACGCCCTGACCCCGCGCGAGACCGAGATCCTCGCGCTGGTCGCCGCGGGCCGGTCCAACGGCGAGATCGGCAAGCAGCTGTTCATCAGCGCGAAGACCGTGTCGGTCCACGTCTCGAACATCCTCGGCAAGCTCGGCGCGTCCGGCCGCACCGAGGCCGCCGCGATCGCGCGCCGCCGGGGACTGCTGCCGGAGTAGCCGCCGATCAGTCCGGGTACTCCTTGTTCGCCGGTCGGCGCCGCTGCAGACTGGCGACACACCACCTTCGAGGAGGACAGATGACCGACGGATCCCTGAGCGACGACGACATGACCACCGGTCCCGTGGTGGACCAGAGCGCCGGCGGCGACGCCGACGGCACCGACGGTGACGGCTCCGACGGCGACGCCACGGACACCACCGACGGTGACGGCAGCGACAGCGACGGCAGCGACAGCGACGGCACCGACGGCGACGGCACCGACGGCTGAGTGCCCCGAGTGACGGCACTCGACCTGCTGAGCGGTGACGCCCAGACCTTCCTCACCAAGGTCTGGGCGTCCCGCGTGCACCTCCACCGCACCGACCCCGACGACCTGGTCGGCCTGCTGTCGCTCGACGACGCCGACCACCTGCTGACCTCGACGGCGATCCGTACGCCGTCCATCCGGATGGCCAAGGACGGCTCGGTCCTGCCGGAGTCCGCCTACACCCGCGGCGCGACGCTCGCGGGCAAGCCGCTCACCGGCCTGGTCGACTCGGCCAAGGCCCTCGCGCTCTTCGGCGACGGCGCGACCGTCGTGTTCCAGGGCCTGCACCGGTACTGGCCGCCGCTGACCCGCCTCATCGCCGAGCTCGAGCTGGAGCTCGGCCACCCGTGCCAGGCCAACGCCTACCTCACGCCGCCCGGCTCGCAGGGCTTCGCGGTCCACTCCGACACCCACGACGTCTTCGTGTTCCAGGCCGCCGGCTCCAAGCTGTGGGAGGTCCACGGGCAGGACGGCCCCGAGGACGTGCTGCTCGAGCCCGGCCTCTCCATGTACCTCCCGACCGGCACCCCGCACGCCGCCCGCGCGCAGGACACGGTCTCCCTGCACGTCACCATCGGCATCAACCAGCTCACCTGGCGCGGCCTGGTCGAGCGCTCGCTGAAGGACGTCCTGGCCGGCGTACCCGACGAGCACCTGCCGGCCGGCTACCTCGACGACCCCGCCCTGCTCTCCGGCGCGCTCGCCGACCGGCTGACCGCCCTCGCCGAGGAGGTACGCCGCGTGGACGCGGTCGGTGCGGTCGAGGCGGAGGTCAAGCGGTTCCTCACGAGCCGCCCGCCGCGACTGCCGGGCGGGCTCCACGACGTGCTCGGGACGGTCGAGGAGTCGACCACCCTGCGCCGCCGGCCCGGCCACCCCTGCGTGCTGCTGGACCGCGGCGAGCAGGTCGAGGTGCTGCTCGGCGACCGCGCGATGACGGTCCCGGCCTGGATCCGGCCGGCCCTCGAGGAGGTCCGCGCCCGCGAGACCCTGACCCCCGCCGACCTCCCGCTCGACCGGCAGAGCAGCCTGGTCCTGTGCCGGCGCCTGGTCCGGGAAGGGCTGCTGGAGATCGCGTGACGTTCCGCTGCGCGGCCGAGAGCCTGCTGCGGGACGAGCCCGTCGGCGGCACGGCCACCCATGTCCGCACCTGGCTGCTGCTCGAGCACGTCGGGCCGTGGGGCGACGACGCGCTGCTCGACGCCCGCCTGCCCGACGGCCTCGGCGCCGCGCTCAAGCAGCAGGCGCGGGCGCTGCGGGCGAAGATCCTGCTGATCCGCCGCTTCAGCTCCAAGCCGGACGGCGCCGGGCTGCGCGTCTTCGCCGCCCACGCCGACCCGGTCGCGCCGCGCCTGGAGTCCGGCACTGTCACCGACCCGCGCGAGGTGCTCGACCTCGACCTGACGGCGTTCCGCGAGGGCGGCACCAGCGGGCTGGCGGCGTACGACGGGTCGCTGTTCTGCGTCTGCACCAACGGCCGCCACGACGCCTGCTGCGCCGAGCGCGGCCGGCCGGTCGCCCGGGCGCTCGACCAGGCCCACCCCGAGGAGACCTGGGAGGTCTCGCACATCGGCGGGGACCGGTTCGCGGCCAACATGGTCGTGCTCCCGCACGGCCTCTACTACGGGCGGCTCGACCCGGTGTCGTCGATCGCGGTCGCGGGCGCGCACCTCGCCGGCGAGCTCGACCTCGACCACCTGCGCGGCCGGTCGTCGCACCCGATGGCCGTGCAGGCGGCGGAGATCCATCTGCGCCGCGAGCTCGGCGCGACCCGCGAGGGCGACCTGCGGCTGACCCGGCGCCAGGTCGACGGCGACGTCACCACCTCCACGTGGACCGTGGCTGGCGGGAGCTACGAGGTCGCCGTCCGCACGCACCGCGACCAGGCGACCGCGAGCCGCCTGACCTGCCGGGCGCAGCGCGACAACCCCGTGCCCCGGCACGAGATCCTGACGGCGGAGCGGAGCTCCTGAGGGCCAGGGGCACACTGGGACCATGACCGAGCTGATGCCGGCCGCGTTCTTCGGTCACGGCAACCCGATGAACGCGCTCTCCGACAACCGGTACACCGCCGCCTGGCGCGCGTTCGGACAGTCCGTGCCGCGGCCGCGCGTGATCCTCGTGGTCAGCGCGCACTGGTACATCAACGCCACCGCGGTCACCGCGATGCCGCGGCCGCGCACGATCCACGACTTCTACGGCTTCCCGCAGGAGCTCTTCGAGGTCGACTACCCGGCGCCCGGGATGCCGGAGCTGGCCGCGGAGGTCAGCGACGTGGTCAAGCCGACCTGGGTCGGGGCCGATGTCGACAGCTGGGGCATCGACCACGGCACCTGGTCGGTGCTCGTGCACGCCTTCCCCGACGCCTCGATCCCCGTCGTCCAGCTGAGCATCAACGCCGACAAGCCGCTCGACTACCACCTCGAGCTGGGCGCCAAGCTGCACGCGCTGCGGTCCCGGGGCGTGCTCATCGCGACCAGCGGCAACGTCGTGCACAACCTGGGCGGCATGGACTGGCAGCTCGCCGACGACGGCTACGACTGGGCGCAGCGCTTCGACGAGGCCGCGAAGGAGCGGATGCTCGGCAACCCCACGGACTTCGCCGCGCTCGACGCGCACGCCGACTACGCCCACGCCGTCCCGACCCCGGACCACTTCATCCCGGCGCTCTACCTCGCCGGGCTCGCCGACGCGGCCGGGCAGACCAGCGACACCCGGGTCCTCGTCGACGGCTACGCCTACGGATCCCTCTCGATGACGGCCTACACCCTGGGCCTGGCCACCCCGGAGTCGTCGACCGCGGGCGGGTCCCCGCAGCCGCCGCCCGGCCTGCCTCCCGACGGCTCCAACATCTAGGGCATGGTCCGAGCCCGGTGAGTGGGTACGGGTCGGCGTGACCGATCCGACCGACCACTTCGTCCGTGTGCGCGGCGCCAGCGAGCACAACCTGCGGAACGTCGACGTCGACATCCCCCGGGACGCGATGGTCGCGTTCACCGGCGTCTCGGGCTCGGGGAAGTCCTCGCTCGCGTTCGGGACGCTGTACGCCGAGGCGCAGCGCCGCTACTTCGAGTCGGTGGCGCCGTACGCCCGCCGGCTGCTGCACCAGGTCGGCGCGCCGCACGTGCAGGAGATCACCGGCCTGCCCCCGGCGGTCGCGCTCCAGCAGCGCCGCAGCGCGGCGAGCGCCCGCTCGACGGTCGGCACGATCACCACGCTCTCGAACCTGCTGCGGATGCTCTACTCGCGGGCCGGCACCTACCCGCGCGGGGCGCCGCGGCTGGAGGCGGAGGCCTTCTCGCCCAACACCGTGGCGGGCGCCTGCCCGCGGTGCCACGGGCTCGGCGAGGTGCACGACGTCGCCGAGGACCTGCTCGTGCCGGATCCGTCGCTGAGCATCCGGGAGGGCGCGATCGCGGCCTGGCCCGGCGCCTGGCAGGGCGCCAACCTGCGCAGCGTGGTCGCCGGCCTCGGGATCGACATCGACCGTCCCTGGCGCCGGCTGCGGAAGAAGGACCGCGACTGGCTGCTCTACACCGACGAGCAGCCGCAGGTGCTGGTCGAGCCGGAGCGCGACCGGGTCGACTACGGCTACTACGGCACGTTCTGGAGCGCCCGCGCCCACGTGATGCACGTGCTCGCCGACTCCAAGAGCGAGCGGATGCGCGAGCGCGCGATGCGGTTCGTCCGCAGCGTCCCCTGCCCCGAGTGCCGGGGCAGCGGCCTCCGGCCGGAGGCGCTCGCCGTGACGTACGCCGGCCGCCCGATCGACGAGGTCAACGCGCTCCCGCTCGCGGAGGTGGCCGGCGTGCTACGGGCCGCTCCCGAGGTCGCCGAGGAGGTCGCCGAGGCCGCGGAGCGGATCTGTGCCGACCTGGTCGCCCGGATCGAGGTGCTGCTCGACCTCGGGCTGGGCTACCTCAGCCTCGGGCGCCCCTCCACGACGCTCTCGCCGGGTGAGGCCCAGCGGCTGCGGATCGCGACGCAGCTGCGCTCGGGCCTCTTCGGCGTGGTCTACGTGCTCGACGAGCCGTCCGCCGGGCTGCACCCCGCCGACGCGGAGCCGCTGCTCGACGTGCTCGACCGGCTCAAGGCCGCGGGCAACTCGCTGTTCGTCGTCGAGCACGACCTGGACGTGGTCCGCCGGGCCGACTGGGTCGTCGACATCGGCCCGGGCGCCGGCGAGGGCGGTGGGCAGGTGCTCTACAGCGGGCCGGTCGACGGCCTGGCCGAGGTCGGGTCGTCGGTCACCGGCCGCTACCTCGCGGGGCGCGGTGACCGGGTCGAGCGCGACGCCCGGTCGCCGCAGGGCTGGCTGCGGCTGGACGGTGTCACCCGCCACAACCTGCGCGACGTCTCGGTCGAGTTCCCGCTGTGCGTGCTGACCGCGGTCACCGGGGTCTCCGGGTCGGGGAAGTCGACCCTGGTCAGCCAGGTGCTCGCCGGGGACCCGGAGGTGACGGCGTCCTTCGACCGGGTCGTGCTGGTCGACCAGCGCCCGATCGGCCGGACGCCGCGGTCCAACCTGGCCACCTACACCGGCCTGTTCGACGCGGTGCGCCGGCTGTACGCCGCCACCGACGAGGCCCGCGCCCGCGGCTACGGCGCCGGCCGATTCTCGTTCAACGTCGCGGAGGGACGGTGCGAGACCTGTCAGGGCGAGGGCTTCGTGGAGATCGAGCTGCTGTTCCTGCCCGGCACCTACGCCCCGTGCCCGACCTGCCACGGCGCGCGCTACAACGCCGAGACGCTGGAGGTGACCCACCGCGGGCGGACGATCGCGGACGTGCTGGCGATGTCGGTCGACGAGGCCGGCGAGTTCCTCGCCGACGTGCCGGCGCCCGCCCGCAGCCTGGCGACCCTGCGCGAGGTCGGCCTCGGCTACCTGCGACTGGGCCAGCCCGCGACCGAGCTGAGCGGGGGCGAGGCGCAGCGGATCAAGCTCGCCAGCGAGCTCCAGCGCGCCCACCGCGGCCACGCGCTCTACCTCCTCGACGAGCCGACGGCCGGCCTGCACCCCGCCGACATCACGCTGCTGCTCCGCCAGCTGCACCGGCTGGTCGACGCGGGCAACACCGTCGTGCTCGTCGAGCACGACCTCGGCACGATCGCCTCGGCCGACTGGGTGATCGACCTCGGCCCCGGCGGTGGCGACGCCGGCGGCCGCGTGGTCGCCACGGGCTCCCCGGAGGAGGTGGCCCGCGCGGACGGCAGCGCGACGGCGCCGTACCTCGCCCGGAGGCTGCGACACTATTGACGAGTGTTCAATAGCGGGCGTACGGTCGGACGCGTGACGATCCTGGACGACGTCGACCAGCTCACGACCCAGCGCTTCCGCCGGATGAGCCCCGGCAACCAGGAGAAGCCGCCGCCCGTGGACCGGTCCGGCCTGCCGCCGGGCCCGCGCTGGCCGGTGCTCCTCCAGACCGCGGGCCTGCTGCGGTTCCGGCACTGGTTCCACCCCTACCTGCGGCGCAGGTACGGCGACGTCTTCACCGTCCGCCTCGCGCCGGGCGGCCGGCCGCTGGTGTTCTTCACCCGGCCCGAGCACGCCAAGGAGATCTTCGCCGGCGACCCCGGGGTCTTCCACGCCGGCAAGGCCAACGGCATCCTCGGCCCGATCATGGGCGAGCACTCGCTGCTGCTCCAGGACAGCTCGGAGCACAAGCGGGCGCGCAAGCTGCTGATGCCGGCGTTCAACGGGCACGCGCTGCGGGAGTACCAGGCGCTCGTCACCGAGGTGGCCCGGGCCGAGGTGGCGACCTGGCGCCCGGGACAGGAGTTCCGCAGCCTGGACCGGATGAACGCGCTGACGCTCGAGGTGATCCTGCGCGTGGTCTTCGGCGTGACCGACGAGCGGCGGCTCGCGGAGCTGCGGCCGCGGGTCAACAGGACCGTGGGCATCAGCCCGGCGATCCTGCTGGGCTGGGGCTACCCGTGGCTCCAGAAGTTCGGCCCGTGGAAGGCGACCATCGACAACCAGCGCGAGCTGGACCGGCTGATGTACGCCGAGATCCGCGAGCGCCGCGCCGCGCCGGACCTGGCCGACCGCACCGACGTGCTGTCCAAGCTGATCGTGCAGGGCGAGGAGGGCGACGCCACCCAGGAACGCCTGAGCGACACCGAGCTGCGCGACCAGCTCGTGACGCTGCTGCTCGCCGGGCACGAGACGACGGCCAGCGCCCTGGCCTGGGCGCTCTACGAGGCCGGCCGCGACCCCGAACTGCACGCGCGCTGCCGCCAGGCCGCGCTCGAGGGCGACGACGACTTCCTCGACGCCGTGCTCAAGGAGTCGATGCGGCTGCACCCGATCATCCCGATGGTGGTGCGGACGCTCATGCAGCCGGCCACGATCGCGGGCTGGGACCTGCCGCGCGGCACCACGGTCGGGCCGTCGATCATCATCGCCCACCACCGCGAGGACAACCACCCGGACCCGGAGGTGTTCCGGCCGGAGCGGTTCCTCGGCCAGAACCCGCCCACCAACACGTGGATCCCGTTCGGCGGCGGGGTGCGCCGCTGCATCGGCGCGGGCTTCGCGATGATGGAGGGCGTCGCCGTGCTGCGCGAGGTGTTCACGGCGTACGACGTCGCCGCGGTCGGCAGCGACGAGCCCCAGGTCCGCAACATCACCAGCGTCCCGCGGCGGGGCGCCCGGATCCGGGTGACGACGCCCGGTCGGTGACGCACGTCCGGGTGGCGTCGACCGACGTCCGTAGCCCGCGCCCGGATCACCAACGTTGGCGTTGTCGTGCCCCACCGTGCGCGGGACGCTCGTCGCATGGAGGGCGTGGAGGTCGCCGCCGCCCTGGACGGTCGCCGGATCCAGAGGCTCGACGACGGCTGGCCTGCGCTCGAGGGCACCGTCTCCGTCGTCGCCCTGCCGGACCCGCGCACCGGAGTGGGAGCGGTCCGGTTGACCTTCCCCACCGAGAAGGTCGACGTCTGGGACTACATCCTGAGATCAGAAGGTGAGGCCGGCTTCACCTCCAAGGTGCAGCTCGTCAGTGCGCGGGGACCAGCCCCCGTATCGCATCGGGTGACTCGCGTCGCCCGGTTGGGCATGCCCCGAGAAGACGGTCGCCCGGCCTACGAGCTCGACTTCGAGATCGCGAAGGGCGCCGTGAACGAAGCACCCTCGATCCTCTTCCTCGCAGCACGCGGAAGCATCGCTCGGGTGGACCCGGGCTAGTCGGACGGTGGGGAGCAGTCATGGATCTTGCTGACGACGACGGCGGCTGAAAAACACCTCGCCGACGGTGTTCGCCGGTGAGAGCATTCCCCCTCGTGATCGAACGCCTGCGCGCCCTGCGGATGGACACCACGCCGCTGCGCACCTCCCGTGACTTCCGGCTGCTGTTCCTTGCCGGCACGGTCTTCTACTTCGGCGCGATGATCACCTACGTCGCGGTGCCCTACCAGGTCTACCAGCTGACCGGCTCCAACCTCGCGGTCGGCGCGATCGGCCTCGTGGAGATCGTGCCGATCATCGTGTTCGGCCTGTACGGCGGCGCGCTCGCCGACCACGTCGACCGGCGCAGGCTGCTGATCTGGACCGGCGTCGGGCAGGCGGTCTTCACCGGGGTCCTGGCGCTCAACGCCTTCCGCGCCGAGCCCGACGTCTGGGTGATCTTCGTGGTCGCGGTCGCGCTGATCTCCTGCTCCTCGCTCCAGCGCCCCTCCCGCGAGGCGCTGCTGCCGCGCACGGTGCGCCACGACGAGCTCCCGGCGGCCAACGCCCTGGGCAGCTTCGGGATGCAGATCGGCCTGCTCGCCGGCCCGGCGATCGGCGGCGTGCTCGTCGCGTACGTCGGCATCGGCTGGTGCTTCCTCATCGACGTGTGCGGCCTGCTGGTCGCGTCGTTCCTCTACCTGCGGATGCGGTCCTACCCGCACCGCGACGAGACCACCCCGCCGAGCCTCGCGGGCATCAAGGACGGCATGGTCTACGCGTTCCGTCGCCGCGACCTGCTCGGCACCTACTTCGTCGACACCGTGGCGATGATGTTCGCGGCGCCGGTCGTGCTGTTCCCCGCGCTCGTCGAGGAGGTCTTCGACCAGCCGCAGCTGCTCGGCATGCTCTACACGGCCGAGGTCCTGGGCGCGATGGTGGCGACCGCGCTGAGCGGCTGGACCGCGCGGGTGCACCACCACGGCCGCGCGATCGTCCTGGCGGCCGCGGCGTACGGCGCGATGATCGCGCTGGCCGGGCTCATGCCGTCGATCTGGCTGGTCGCGCTGTTCCTCGCGCTGGCGGGCGCGGCCGACATGATCTCCGGCATCTTCCGGTCGACGGTGTGGAGCCAGACCATCCCCGAGGCGATGCGCGGACGCCTGGCGGGCATCGAGATGCTGTCGTACTCCCTCGGCCCGCTGTCCGGCCAGGTCCGCGCCGGCGTCACCGCCGACCTCTGGTCGGTGCGCGGCGCGATCACCTCCGGTGGCCTCGCGTGCGTCGCCGGTGTCTCGATCACCGCGGCGATCCTGCGCGACTTCTGGACCTACGACGCCCGCACCGACGAGCACGCCGTCACCGAGCGCGAGGTGCGTCGCGCCGCCGGCGAGGAGTAGCCCTCGGTCCGCGCGGTCAGACGAGCGGCACGAACCGGTAGTACCCGTGCCGGCTCACGACCGGCTCCCCGTCGCCCTTCTCGACCAGCAGCATCTCCCCGGCCACCGGCACCACCAGGCGCCCGGCCGGGGCGAGCTGGTCCACGAGGGTGGTGGGCAGCTCGCCTGCCGCCGCCGAGACGAGGATCCGGTCGTACGGCGCACCGGCCGGGTCGCCGTACTCCACGGGCGTCGCCTGCTCGATCCGCGCCCAGGGCCAGTCGCCGTGCGCCAGGTTCGCCCTCCCGTACTCCACGAGCTCCGGGACGAGCTCGAGGCCGAGCACGCTGCCGCCCGGCCCGGTCAGGTGGGCGAGCAGCCCGGTCGTCCAACCCGAGCCCGAGCCCACGTCGAGCACCCGGTCGCCCTCCCGCACCTCGAGGAGGCGCAGCATGTTCGCGACCGTGCGCGGCTGGGAGTTGGTCTGCCCGTGGCCGATCTCGATCGGCCCGTCGTACGCCGCCCGCCGCCGCTGGGCCCGCGGCAGGAACCACGTGCGCGGCACTGCCGCGAACGCCGCGTCGACCCGGTCGGGCGCCATGCTCGAAGTGTTCCACGGCAATCGCCTGACGCCGCCCCCTCCGCGGGGTGACACTTCGGCAGTGATCAAGCTCGAGCTGCTTCTCGGGGTCGTCACGTTCGCGCTCTGGGTGTACTGCCTGGTCGACGCGATCGGCGCCCAGCCCGCCAGGGTCCGCAACCTGCCCAAGGTCGCGTGGATCGTCCTCATCCTGTTCTTCCCGCTCATCGGGTCGGTCGCCTGGCTCGTCGCCGGCCGGCCGGACAGCGGCGGCCCCCGCCGCTCGCCCTACGAGCGCGAGGTCCCGGGCTTCCCGGAGTACGACCGTCCCGGCCGCGCCGCCGCCGTCGACCCGGCCAAGGACGAGGAGTTCCTCCGCCAGGTCCGCGAGCGCGCCGAGGCGCAGCGCAAGGCGTACGAGGAGAAGAAGAAGCGCGAGCGGGAGTCCGAGTCGGACTGATCGTCGTGTGCCACCATGCCGGTGGACATCAACGTCGGGAGGCGCCGTGGAGCGAGCGTTCTACTTCTGGACCGGTGCGATCCTCGCCGGGTTCTGGGGGTTCTTCGCTGTCTGGACCTATGGCTCCCACGACCCCGACGGGTCCCGCACCAACATGTTCTGGCTCAGCGTCGGCGGCACGATCGTGGGCGTCGTCCTCCTGCTCGTGGCCGTCATCGCGACGGCGGTGGGGATCGCGCTCCGCGAACGAGCCTCCGAGTGACTCCTAGCGCATCTCTGGATAGTCGCCCAGTACCTCGGTGCCGTACTCGGCAGCGAGGGCTGCCAACCGCTCGGGGTCGGTGAGCAGTTCCTCCTCGCCGATCGCGGCGACCGCTGCGAAGATCCGCTCGAATCCGGGCGGGGACACGATGGTCAGCATGCGTACTGGGTCGGCGGACAATCGTCGAAGCGCATGCGGCGTGCCCCTGGGAACCACGATGAAGGCGCCACTCGAGGCCTCGGACGTGATCCCGTCGGACCAGAGCTCCACCCGCCCTTCGAGCACGTAGAACGACTCCTCGGCGTCGGGGTGAGCGTGCAGCGGAGTCGTCTCCGCCCAGAACCTCTCCTCCATGAGCGAGTAGGCGTCTGCGACGTGCGAACCGTCGGTCTTGAAGTGATACGTGGACCCCAAGGCAGTGACCTCATCTCCACCTGTGGGAAGCAGAAACACTGACGACATCGGCTCCCCCTGACGACCGGTGGGCCAAACGCGGGCCCGGACTCAGGTGCACAAGGATGCCCCGAGAGCGAGGTCGATGTCACGCATGGCGCTGCCGGTCGAGCCGGCGACGGTCAGCACCGCCAGGCGATGACCGGTGAAGAGCGCACTCCCCTCCGCTGCGCCCCTCTTCACGAGGCACTGCAGAGCACGACGGCAGCAGCGCCACCGACCAGGACGCCGCGCGCGTCGTCGTGGTGCCACCTGACTTCGAGGCGGGCTGGCGGCGCGACCGGGTAGCTCGCCATAGCGCCGTCCTTCCCGCTCAGGCTCGGCACTCCGTGAGCACAGGTACTCGCATCGACGCTCCCATGCCGAAGGCACGGATCTAGCCCCGCCGACGGTGCCGGCGGGGTGGGGTCAGTCGATATGTCGTGGGTGGACGAGGCCCATGGGTGAGGTCCACTCGATGGTGTGGGGGTCGAGGAGTCGGTAGGTCCAGCCGCCGGTGGTCTTGAGCCGGTGATGGCCTCGACACAAGGGGCAGGAGGTTGGCGGTGGTGGTCGCGCCGTGCGGGTAGGGGTCGCGGTGGTCGAGGTCGCAGCCCCGGGCGGGGCGGTCGCAGTCGGCGAACACGCAGGTGCGGAACCTTGCCCGGACCTGTTCCTTCATCAGCGGGGTCGGTGAGTAGGCGCCGGTGGACATCTCCTCGGCCAGGTCCAGGACGGGTCGGACCGTCACCCGCGTGCCCGCCTCCTGGCACCACTCCTGGACCTGCTCCGGGGTGACCACGGACCGGGTGTTCTCGACCTCGACCATGGCCTGCCCGGGTCGGGCGTGGGCATAGAGCACCAGCTCGCGCTGGGCGGGCTCACCGGTGCCTCCGGTGGTGCCGACCATCCCGAGGGCCATGGAGCGGCGCACGTCGAGCGGGAGGGTGGGGTCGAGGGTGGCGGCGGTGGCGGTGAGGAATTCGTCGAAGGCCAGGGCGTCGGCGAGCCCGGCCCAGGCGGTGATGGGGACCTGGCCGGTGGCGCTGATCCCGCGGTACTGGACCTGGACGCCGCGCTGCTCGGCCTCGGCCAGGCGACGCCGCTCGGCCTCGGCGGGGTCGTGCTCGGCGCGGGCCTGCTCGACCTGGCGTTCGATCTCGGCCCACGAGCACCTGCTCGCCACGATCGCCAGCCGCTGGTCGACCGCGGCAGCCGCCTCGGGGGACAGGGTGCGGGTGTCCTGGGCGATCTTGCGGGCCTTGAACACCGCCACCTCCCCGGCCATCACCCGTCCCCAGATCCGGGGGAGCCGGTAGCACAGCTCGATCGCGTCGCCGATGAGCCGGGCGCCGGGCTCGTGCTTCATCCCGACCGCCAGCGCGAACTCGGCGACCGCGGACTCATCGATCGTCGGGGCACCAGCGCCGGCGACCTCCAGGGGCCGCATCCCCCACTCGATCTCCGGCTCGGGCTCGTCGCCGGGGTTCAGCTGCGCCCACTGCACGGCCTGGACCAGCTGCTCGACCTGCGCGTCCGCGATCACCGTAGCGGTGTCCCGGGCAGCGGTCAGCACCTCCTCGGCGCGGATGCGGGTGGTGGCTGCCATAGGTCCACTCAACCAGGACCCACCGACAGTCGAAGGCCCCAGAACCCCTTGTCCACAAGGGATCTGAGAATTCGAAGGTAAAGAAAGAATTCTGCCCCGGCCATTCTGCTACGGCCCGGGCCACCACGGTCGACCCCAGCGGACCAGAAACCCGACGGCGGACCGTAACCCGCGTTCCGGTGACCCCAGGCTGCGGTGACCACCCATCCCTGTAAGTCCGCGAAGCCGACGGACCCGCAGCTTGGCGACACCAGGGCGAGGAGGTCAGGCACCCGGCCGCTCCAGCGTCAGCTGCTGCACGTCGAGGTAGCCCGAGGCGAAGCCGGCGCGCGAGTAGGCCAGGTAGAAGTGCCACATCCGGATGAAGGTCTCGTCGAAGCCGAGCTCGAGGACGTCGGCGCGCCGGGCGAGGAACGTCTCGTCCCAGCGGCGGAGCGTCTCGGCGTAGTCCGGCCCGAACGCGAGCCGGTCGACGACCGCGAGCGTCGTCTCGGCCGCGCAGACGTCGTCGATCACCTGCGCCGACGGGAGGAAGCCGCCGGGGAAGATGTACTTGTTGATCCACGTGTAGCTGCCGCGCGTCGCGAGCATCCGGTCGTGCGGCATGAGGATCGCCTGGATCCCGACCCGCCCGCCGGGCGCGAGGACCCGGTCCAGGGTCTGGAAGTACGCCGGCCAGTACTCCCAGCCGACGGCCTCGACCATCTCCACGGAGACGACGGCGTCGTAGGTCCCGGTGACCTCGCGGTAGTCGCAGAGGTCGACCTCGACCCGGTCGGCGAACCCCGCGTCGGCGATCCGCTTGCGGGCGAGCTCCTGCTGCTCGGTGGAGAGCGTGATCGACCGGACGGTGGCGCCGCGGGCGGCCGCACGGACGGCCAACTCGCCCCAGCCGGTGCCGATCTCGAGCACCCGGGTGCCCTCCTCGACCCGGGCGGCGTCGAGGAGACGGTCGATCTTGCGCAGTTGGGCCTCGTGGAGGTCCGAGGAGGTGTCGAAGAGCGCGGCGGAGTAGGTCATCGACTCGTCGAGGAACAGGCGGAACAGGTCGTTGGAGAGGTCGTAGTGGTGGGCGATCAGCTCACGCGACTGCTCCGTGCTCGGCCGGTGCCGCGCGGGGGTACGCCGCCCGACGAGTCGCCGCGCCCGCTGGAGCGGACGCGGGACCAGGTCGGCGATGTCGGCCGCGAGGACGGTGAGGAAGCCGGCCAGGTCAGGCGCGTCCCAGGCGCCGGACAGGTAGGCCTCCCCGAAGCCGATGAGCCCGTCGCGGCCCAGCCGGTCGAAGAACTCCTCGGGCCGGTGCACGACCATGAGCGGGCCGCCGCGCCCGATCGAGCGGCCGTCGAGGGACACCGCGACGTCGAGCCGGTCGACGGCGCCGACGAACAGCCGTCGTGCGACGGCCGACCGGAGTGAGGTCACCGGACACCTTCCTGGTGGTGGGCGGGGCGGGGACGGACCGGCAGGCGGCGCAGCCAGAGCACGATGCCGTGCAGCCGGATCAGCAGGGCGCCGCGCAGGGCGGCGGGTGCCGCGCGCAGCGCGCCGTGGGTGGAGCGCGTGCCCTGGAGCGAGGCGCTGAAGACGGCACCGTCGTCGGAGTGCAGGGTCACGGCCACGTCGAGCCGCTCGTGCGGGACGGGGACGGCGAGGTCGTACCAGCCGTCGGTGCCGTGGAACGGCGAGACGTACATCGCCTTGTCGGTGCGGGCCCGGCCGTTCGCGTCCGGGTGGACGAGGTAGGCGTGCCGGTCGCCGTAGGTGTTGTGCACCTCGACCACGACGCACGGCCGGTCGCCCTCGGGGTTCACCCAGAAGACGCTGATCGGGTTGAAGCAGTAGCCGAATACGCGCGGGTGCGCGGCCAGCCACACCTTCCCCGACCCGAGCTTGATCCCGTGCCGGGCCAGGAAGTCGGCGAGGTTCTGCCGGATCGTGGACGACGGGTCGCCGAGGTGGTCGCGCGGCTCGAACCCGCCCAGGAGTCCCGCGGAGGGCAGGTGGTCGAGGTCGACCAGCCACGTGTGCGACCGGTGCGTGAAGGTACGCCGGAACGGAGACCGCCGGGTGTGCCGGATCGTCGTCTCGTAGACGCCGGTCGCCGGCACCGGCGGCGCGTCCCACGACAGCCCGAGCCGCTCGACCGCGGCGAGCCCGGAGCGCGCGCCGTCCTCGTGGAATCCCCAGCCGTGGTAGGCGCCCGCGAACACCACGCGGTCCGAGTCGATCTCCGGCAGGCGGGCCTGCGCGGCGACCGAGGCCGGCGTGTAGAGCGGGTGCTCGTACTCCATCCGCTCGATGACCCGGTCCGGGTCGACGAGGTGCTCGCCGCCGAGCGTGACCAGGTAGTGCGTGTCGGTCGGCAGCCGCTGGAGCCGGGTCAGGTCGTAGGTCACCGTGACGTGGCCGAGATCGTCGGCCGGGCGCCGGAAGTTCCACGAGGCCCACGCCCGCCGGGCCTCCGGCAGCAGGGACGTGTCGGTGTGCAGCAGCGCGACGTTCGGCGAATAGCCGATCGCGCCGAGCACCTCGCGCTGCGCGGGCGTCGGGTCCGCCAGCATCGCCAGCGCCTGCGACGGGTGCGTGGCGATCACCACGGCGTCGTACGACGCGACCCGGCCGTTGCCGTCGGTGATCTCCACGAGGTCGCCGATGTCGGCGATCGACGTCACCTTGGCGCCGGTGCGCACCTCGTGGATCGCGGCGCCGACCCGGCGGACGTACTCGTGCGAGCCGCCGGTCACCGTGCGCCACCGCGGTGACCCCGTGATGCTGAGCATCCCGTGGTGCTCGAGGAACGCGAACAGGTAGCGGGCCGGGTACTCCAGCGCCACGGCCGGGTCGCACGACCAGACGGCCGCGACCAGCGGCTCCATGAAGTGCCGGCGGAAGTACGGGGAGAACCCGTGCCGCTCCAGGAACTCCGCCAGCGTCACGTCGTCGCGCAGCCGCCGGGCCAGCCGGTGGAAGCGCGGGACCTCCGCCAGCATCCGCAGGTACGCCGGACGTCCGAGATTGCTCGGCGAGGGGAAGAGCCCCGTGGCGCCGAGCGCACCGGCGTACTCCAGCCCGGTGGCGTCGTCGCGCACCGACATCGACATCTCGGAGTCCTGGGTGCTGACCCCGAGCTCGCGGAACAGCCGCAGCAGCGTGGGATAGGTGCGCTCGTTGTGCACGATGAAGCCGGTGTCGACGGCCAGCCCGCCGGACCCGTCCTCGACCCCGTCCTCGATCCAGTGGGTGTCGGCGTGGCCGCCGAGCCGGTCGTCGGCCTCGTAGAGGGTGACCCGCGCGGAGCGGGACGCGACGTAGGCCGCCGTCAGGCCGGCAACGCCGGACCCGACGACGGCGATCTCACGCACTCGGCCTCGCGAAGTCGAACAGCGCGATCGGCTCGGACGTCGGCTTCGGCGAACCCCCCTCGGGCTCCACGGTGATCCCGACGGCGGTCGCCGTCGCTGCATCTCCCTCGAGGACGACCGTCTGGTCGGCCTCGACCGGCATCAGTCCGGCCGACACCATGCCCTCGTCGGGCTGGGCGTACCAGAGCTGGAACACCTTGCCCTCCGGCGGCGCCGCCATGTCCGTGGTGACGATGACCGACCGGCCCACCGAGTCGGAGTGGGTGACGGTCGCGGTGGAGCCGTCCTTGAACTCGAGCGTGGACTCGCGGGCGTCGGGCGCCCGCAGCACCTGGTCGGCCACGGAGAGCTGGACCTCGCTGGCCTCGTCCCACGGCTGCTGGGCGACCACGACACCGCCCCCGGCGATCAGTGCTGCCGCTGCCGCGGCCACCAGAAACCGGGCGGTACGCCGCCGCCGGACCGTGGCGGCGGACACCTCGGGCGGCAGCGGACGCACGGTCCGGATGCCGGCGAGCACGCGGTCCCGCAGCTCGGGGGGCGGCTCGGTGGTCGTCGTCTCGGCGATCATCGCGGCGGCCTCGCGGAGGCTCGCCACCTCCGCCTGGCACTCGGCGCACTCGGCCAGGTGCCGCTCGAAGGCGGCCCGCTCGAGGTCGTCGAGCGCGTCCACGGCGTATGCGCCGGACAGCGCGTGGATCTCGGTCATGAGCTCACCCCCAGGGCGTCGCGCAACCGGATCAGGCCGTCGCGGATGCGAGTCTTGGCGGTGCCGACCGGCAGGTCGAGCATGGTCGCCACCTCCGTGTGTGTGTATCCCCCGAGGAACGCGAGGCCGACGGCCTCGCGCTGCACGGATGTCAGGTTGGCGAGGGCCCCGCGGACGCGGTGCGCCTCGATGGAGGCCTGGGCGGCCTCGGCGGTCGCGTCATGCGCGACGTGCTGGTTCTGCGTCTCGTAGGTGACGTCGCGGCGGCTGGCCGCCTCGGCCGAGCGGACCCGGTCGACCGCCTTGCGGTGGGTGATCGTCAGCAGCCAGGCGAGGGGGCTGCCGCGGTCGGGGTCGAAGCGGGACGCCGTCCGCCAGATCTCCAGGAAGGCCTCCTGGGTGACCTCCTCGGCCTGCGCCGGGTCGCGAACCACCCGCAGCGCGAGCCCGTGGACGCGCGACGCGGTGGCGTCGTAGAGCTGTGCGAACGCCGCTTCGTCGCCCCGGCTCGAGAGCCGCAGCAGCTCGACGAGGTCAGGGCCGGACGCCCCGTCCGCTGGGGACGGGGCGCCGGCGCCGACGGGCCTCAGGTGTTCCACTTCTGAATCCTCGCGGATGACCGGTCAGGGTCAGGGCATCAGGACGGAGTCGATGACGTACACCGTCGCGTTGGCCGTCGGGATGTTGCCGCACAGCACCGCCGCGCCGGCCTCGCCCACGGTGAAGTCCTCACCGGAGCCCTCGACCGTCAGCTCGGTGCCTTCGAGCGTCTCGTGGGTGCCCGCGAGCTGCTCGGGCGTGAGCTCTCCCGGGACGACGTGGTAGCTCAGGATCTTGGTGAGGGTGGGCTTGTCGGCCAGGACGGCCTTGAGGTCCTTGGCCGGGATCTGCGCGAACGCGTCGTCGGTCGGCGCGAACACCGTGATGCCATCGGCGGAGTTCAGGGTGTCGACCAGGCCGGCCTCGCCGACGGCGGTGACCAGCGTCTTGAGCAGCGGGTTCGCGCTCGCGGCGGTGGCGACCGGCTCGGTGGCCATGCCGTTGAAGGACCCGGCGCCGTCGGCGGGGATCGAGGAGCAGCCGGCGCCGAAGGTCTGGGCCCCGGCGTCCGTCGTGTCGCTGCCCATGTCGTCGGAGGTCGACTCGTCCATCGGCGACTCGCTGCTCGCCGAGGAGGACGTGTCGGCCGCGGTGTCGCCGGAGTCGTCGCTGCAGGCAGCGAGACCGAGGGTGGCGGCGAGGGCGAATGCGGCGAGGCCGCTGGTACGGCGCAGGGAGCGGTTCATGGTGAAGCCTTCCGTGGGGGTCTGGACGTGAGGTGTTCGGTGCTGTGGGGGGATCGGATTGGTGTGACTCAGGCGACGTTCACGACGATCTGCTGGATGCCGCTGGAGCCTCCGGGGAACGGCGTCGCGCGGACGGCGGTCTGCACATCGCCCTCGCCGTCGACGGCGCGGACGGCGAGCGTGTGCTGGCCGGTCTCGGCGGTCCACGGCAGGTACCACTGCCGCCAGTAGTCGTGGCCGGCGGACGGGCCGAGCCGGGCCTGCTGCCAGGGGCCGCCGTCCACGCGCACCTCGACCTTCGCGACCCCGCCCTGGTGCTGGGCCCAGGCGATGCCGCCGATCACCGTCCGTCCCGGCTCGACGGTCGCGAGCGGCTTCGGGGTGTCGATCCGGCTGGAGATCTTGATCGGGGCGTCGGTCGCCCAGTCCCGCTGGGTCCAGTAGGCATCCTGCTCGGCGTAGGTGGTCAGCGTCATCCGGCTGATCCACTTGCACGCGCTGACGAACCCGTAGAGCCCGGGCACGACCATCCGCGCCGGGAAGCCGTGCTCGCGGATGAGCGAGGCGCCGTTCATGCCCACCGCGATCATCGCGTCGCGACCATCGGTCGCGAGGTCGAGCGGCGTGCTGATCGTCATGCCGTCGACGTCGGTGCTCAGGATCTGGTCGGCACCCGTGCCGTCGATGCCCGCGCGGCCCAGCAGGTCGGTCAGCCGGACACCGAGCCAGCGCGCGGCCCCGATGTAGCGGCCGCCGACCTCGTTCGAGACGCAGGTGAGGGTGATGTCGCGCTCGATCAGCTCCATCGCCAGGAGATCGTCGAAGGTGAACGTCACCTCCCGCTCGACGTCGCCGTCGATGGTGAGCGTCCAGCCGTCGACGTCGACGATCGGTAGGGTGAGTCGCGTGTCGACGCGGTAGAAGTCGGCGGTGGGCGTGCGGAACGGCGTGATGCCCTCGATGCGGTCCTCGAGGCCGGCCGGGAAGGATCCCGCCGGGTCGGCGGCCGCAGGGAGGTCCACGGCCGTGAGGCCGGTGCGGTACGACGTGATCCAGCGTCCCGCGCCGGCCAGACCGGCCGCGGCGACCGCCAGCACGCCGCCGGCGACCAGCACCCCCCGCCGCCCGCCGGCGGCGGGGGAGGGCCGGACGGTCCGGACCAGCCAGACCAGCGCGCCGACGCCGGCAGCGCCGGCGACCAGGCTCGGCAGCACGTCGAGCGCGGTCGCCCCGGATCGGGTCACGGCGGCCACCGCGGGGATCGCGACGAGCGCGACGAGCAGCGTCGCGCCGTACGCGAGCCGGCGTCGGGCCAGCAGCCCGGCGACCGCGGCCAGCACCAGTACGCCGGCCAGCACGGACCCGACGAGCACCGCCTTGTCGTGCGTGCCGAACTCCCGGATCGCCCACTCCTTCAGGGGTGTGGGCGTCAGGTCGATGACGGTGGAGCCCACGACGACGACCGGTGACGACGCGGGCTCGAGGAGGCTCGCGGCCAGATGGCCGGCGGCGACCCCCACGACCGCGGAGAGCAGGCCGAGGACGGCATGGGTGAGTCGGTTCCTCATGCAGGTGGTTCGGAGCGGACCGAACCTCAGGATTTGCTCAAGACGGGGTGTGCGCCCCGGATCCACCCCTACGGTTGCCCAGAAGTCGCATCTGTACTGCCCGGGAACGGGCTGAGGCTGGGGGGCCAGGCGATGACGTCGCTGACGCGCGCAATTTCGGAGCATCCGCACGACCGGGCACGCCGGTACGCCGTGATCGTGCTGTCCGTGGCACTGGTCCTCGGAGCCCTCTCCCTGGTGCTGCTGCCCGCGGCGCCCGCGCAGGCGACCGGGTCCGCCGGGTCGTCCAGCTCACCGCGGTTCGTGTGCACCACCGACGCGGTCTACAGCATCGACGGCGACTCGCACGTGCTGAGCAGGATCAACCCGACGGCCGGCACGCTGACGTCGAACGGCACCATCCCGGCGAGCAGCCGCGACGACCTCAACGCGCTCGCGCTGCCCAGCGGCGGGGGGCGCTACATCTACGCGTTCAACCGGGCCGACAACCAGGTCGTCCGCTTCGACGCTGACACCAACGACGCCGACACGTGGAACGCGCCCGCGAACACCAGCGCCAGCAGCGTGATCGCCGGCGCCATCAACCCGGCCAACGGCATCTACTACTACGCCTCCGGCGGCTCGACCTGGAAGGTGTTCGCGTTCAACACGAACACCAACGCCTCCATCGGTCAGGTCGCGACGATCTCGGGCCTCTCCAACAACGGTGACTTCGCCTTCGACGCCGTCGGCAACCTGTACGTCGTCAGCAACGCCAGCACCACGGCCGCCGGGACCTTCGCGCGCGTCAACGCGCCGGTCCCCACCAGCGCGGGCAGCTCGGCCCTCGCCGCGACGGTCCTCGCGACCCTGCCGGACAACTCCGGCCAGTACGCCTCGATGGCCTTCAACGCCGACGGCCACCTCGTCATCGGCACCAGCTCCGGCAAGGTGCTCAAGGTCAACCCGTCCAGCGGCGCGCTCGTCCAGACCAAGACCGTCTCGGCCAGCCTCTCCGACATGGCGTCGTGCAGCGCGCCGAGCACCGCATCGGTCCGCGTCGACCTGCCGCAGGGTCGCCACCACAACAACGACCAGTTCAAGGTGACGCTCACCGGCGGCGGCGTGACCAGCGGCAACACGGGCACGACCACCGGCACCGACACCGGGCTCCAGGACGACGCCGGCGAGGTCGCCGGCCCGGTCGTCGTGCTGCCGAGCACGACCTACACGATCACCCAGACCACCGGGAACGGCACCACGGACCTGAACGACTACACCACCACGTGGAAGTGCGTGAAGAGCGCGGACGGCACCACCGTCGCGCAGGGCACCGGCAACGGTGGCACCTTCACGATGCCGTCGACCTCGGGCCACACCGTGGTCTGCACGTTCACGAACCTGCCGCTGAACCCGGCCATCGAGATCGACAAGACCGGAAGCGCGATCAACGACCTGGACGGCAACGGCCCGGACGCCGGCGACACGATCACCTACGGCTTCAAGGTCACCAACACCGGCAACGTCGCACTGAGCGCCATCGCGGTCACCGACGTCAAGGTCGGCACGGTGACCTGCCCGCAGACGACGCTGGCCGTGGGCGCGAGCATGACCTGCACGCCCAAGACCTACCCGCTGACCCAGGCCGACGTCACCGCCGGCAAGGTCGACAACACCGCGACCGTGACCGGCACGGGCCCGGGCGGCCAGACCGTGACCGACGACGACAGCGTCTCCACCACGGTGCCCGCGAACCCGGCCATCGCGCTCGACAAGACCGCGGGACCGATCACCGACGTCGACGGCAACGGCCCGGACGCCGGCGACACCATCACCTACTCGTTCAAGGTGACCAACACCGGCAACGTCCCGCTGAACCCCGTCACGGTCAGCGACCCCAAGGTCGGCACCGTCACCTGCTCGCCGAACCAGCTGGCCCCGGGAGCCACCGTCGCCTGCACGGCCACGCCGTACGCCCTGACCCAGGCCGACGTGAACGCGGGCCGGGTGGACAACACCGCGACCGCCACCGGCAAGCCGCCGACCGGCGGGAACGTCACCGCGACCGACGCGGTCACGGTCGTCGTCCCGATGGTCCCGAAGATCGAGATCGACAAGAGCGCCGGGGCGCTCAACGACCTCGACGGCAACGGCGCCGACGCGGGTGACCAGATCAGCTACTCGTTCGTCGTGACCAACACCGGCAACGTCGCGCTGACCCTGGTCGCGGTCAACGACCCGAAGCTCGGCGGCGCGATCCCGTGCCCGACCACGACGCTCAACCCGGGTCAGTCGATGACCTGCCCCACCAAGGTCTACACGCTGACGCAGGCCGACGTGAACGCGGGCCGGGTGGACAACACCGCGACCGTCACCGGCAAGCCGCCGGTGGGCGACGAGGTCACCGCCGACGACTCGACCACGACGGGCCTCCAGGGCACGCCCGCGATCGAGCTCGACAAGACCGCGAGCGCCATCCTCGACCAGGACGGCAACGGCGCGGACGCCGGAGACAAGATCAGCTACACGTTCAAGGTGACCAACGTCGGCACCGTGACGCTGGACCCGTGGTCGGTCTCCGACCCGAAGGTCGGCGCCATCACCTGCCCGACCGACCCGCTCGCGCCCGGGCAGAGCAAGACCTGCACGGTCGCGAGCTACACCCTCACCCAGGCCGACGTGGACGCCGGCAAGGTCGACAACACCGCGACCGCGACCGGCAAGCCGCCGGCGGGGGCGAACGTGACCGACACGGACTCGACGAGCACCCCGGTCCCGGCGTACCCGTCGATCCTGCTGGACAAGACGGCCGGTGCGGTCACCGACACCGACGGCAACGGCCCGGACGCCGGCGACACCATCGCCTACTCGTTCAAGGTGACCAACACCGGCAACGTGACGCTGAACCCGGTGACGGTCGCGGACCCGAAGGTCGGCCCCGTGACCTGCCCGACGACGCCGCTCGCCCCGGGCGCCCAGGTCACCTGCACCGCGGTGACCTACCCGCTGACCCAGGCCGACGTGAACCACGGCAAGGTCGACAACACCGCGACCGCGACCGGCAAGCCGCCGGTCGGGAGCAGCGTGAACGACACGGACTCGACCACGACCCCGGTCCCGGCCGCTCCGGCCATCACGCTGAGGAAGACCGCGAGCGCGATCGACGACACCGACGGCAACGGGCCGGACGCCGGCGACAGGATCACCTACGGCTTCACGGTGACCAACACCGGCAACGTGACCCTCACCCCGGTCACGGTGACCGACCCCAAGGTCGGCGCCGTCACCTGCTCGCCGAACCAGCTCGCCCCGGGAGCGAGCGTCACCTGCACCGCGGCGCCGTACGTCCTGACCCAGGCCGACCTGAACGCCGGCAAGGTCGACAACACCGCGACGGCGTCGGGCAAGCCCCCGGTGGGCTCCGAGGTGACCGCGCAGGACTCGACCACGACGCCGGTCGCGCCCACCGCGAGCATCAACCTGGTGAAGACCGCCAGCACGGTGCACGACGTCAACGGCAACGGCATCGACGACGGTGACACGATCACCTACACGTTCCGGGTCACGAACACCGGCAACGTCACGCTGACCAACATCACCGTCGCCGACCCCAAGGTCGGTCCGGTGACCTGCCCGAGCGCGCCGCTGGCTCCCGGTGCGTCGATGGACTGCGACCCGCGCGTCTACACGCTCACCCAGGAGGACATCGACCACGGCTCGGTGGACAACACCGCCGAGGTGACCGGGACCCCGCCGAGCGGTGGCACCGTCACCGACGACGACTCCCGGACCGTGGACCTGCCGGCCACCGGCTCGATCCAGCTCTCCAAGACCGCGAGCGCGATCGACGACGTGGACGGCAACGGGCCGGACGCCGGCGACACCATCACCTACTCGTTCCGGGTGACCAACACCGGCAACGTCAAGCTCGACCCGGTGACGGTCTCGGACCCGAAGGTCGGCCCGGTCACCTGCCCGTCGGGCGGCCTCGAGCCCGACCAGTCCTTCGACTGCACGGACGTGACCTACACGATCACCCAGGCCGACGTGACCGCGGGCAGGGTCGACAACACCGCGACCGCGACCGGCAAGACGCCCGGCGGCGGCACCGTGCAGGACTCCGACGCCACGACGACCCCGGTCCAGCCGACGGTCACGAACATCAAGGTCAAGAAGACCGTCGACGACGCGACGCCGCGGGTCGGTGACGTGATCACCTACACGCTGACCGTCACCAACACCGGTGCCGCGGACGCGATGGACGTGGTCGTGACCGACGCCCTGCCGAGCGGGGTGACCTACGTGTCCGCGGACACCCCGTGCACCCGGTCCGGCTCGACCGTCGCCTGCGCCCTCGGCAAGGTGCCGGCCGGGGCCACCCGCACCCTGGACGTCCAGGCCAGGGTGGACCCGCTGCCGGCGATCGGCGCCGACCACCAGCACCTGTTCGACGTGCAGAAGACCGAGGTGCACGTGGACGTCGACTACGACGACCGGGCGACCGGCACCGTCTCCTGCATGCCGGGCTACGTCGTCACCGACGGGTCGGGCCGCATCGACCACGTCGACCAGGGCACCGGCACCCTCGCCGACGTCCACATGACGGAGAACCGGGCGATCGGCAACGACAGCTGGCGGACGACGTTCGTGAACGAGGCCATGGGCCGGGCCCAGGCCAAGGTGTTCGCGGTCTGCGTGAAGACCGAGAGCGAGACGGTCGGCAACCACCACCACGACATCGTGGTGGGGGCGCAGCTGTCCGAGACCCACGCCCTGCCCACCGGCCGCACCGACATCACGATGACGTGCGGCCCGGGCCAGACCCCGATCCAGCCGGGTTACCAGCTGAACGGGACCGCCCCCGTCGTCACGACGTACCCCGACGGCGTCAACGGCTGGCGCTTCGGCGTCGTCAACGACGGCGGCGCGACCGCGGGCACCTTCACGATGCGCTGCCTGGACGACCTGGTGAGCACCGCGAACGGGCACACCCACCAGCTGGGTCTCGACGAGATCCGCAGGACGGTGACCGTCCCGGCCGGGCAGGCGGCGGAGTTCACGCTCACCTGCGCGGACGACGCCAAGGGCATCGTCGCCGGCTACGACGTCGACCCCGGTCTCGTCGTCCTCGGCAACGACCCGCGGCCGATCATCCGGGTGTTCAAGCTCTACAACCCGAGCAACGGCCCGCTGTCGGCGAGGCTCTACCTGCTCTGCCTGGAGAACCGCACCGAGAGGGGCGCCGACCAGGGCGGCACCATCAAGAACACGGCGACCGTGACGACGTCGACCCCGGAGACGACGAGCACCGACAACAGCTCGAGCGTCACCGTCCAGGTCGACACCTCGCCCGCGGTGGTCCCGGTGGCCCCGCTCGTGGCGTCGCCCTCGTCCAAGGTCGTCTCCACCACCGTGAAGTGCGGTGCGGGCGGCGGCACCTGCCAGGGCGTGGCCACGCTGGTCGCGGCGTCGACGACGAAGATCGGCGGCACGACCGTGAAGGCCGGCACCGTCCTCGCCAAGGGCGGCTACCGGATCAAGTCCGGCGCGAAGGCGACGCTGCGCCTGACCAAGACCGCCCTCGGCAAGAAGCTGCTGGGCAAGATGAAGAAGGCGCACCTGAAGATCGGCGGCGACGTCCGGACGGTGCGCATCAAGCACTGACCTCGGGCCGACGGGTGACGGGGTCGGGGGTGGGGCAGGATGGGCCCCATGCCCGAGCTCGTGCACTACGCCGCCGCGGACTCCGTCGCCACCATCACCCTCGACTCGCCGCACAACCGCAACGCGCTCTCGCGCCAGCTGGTGACCGAGCTGTTCGAGCGGCTCGAGCGGGCCGGGTCCGACCCGGACGTGAAGGTCGTGCTGCTGACCTCGGCCGACCGCGTGTTCTGCTCCGGCGCCGACCTCTCCGAGGCGTCCTCGGGCGGCATGGAGGAGGGCGCCCGGCGGGTCGTCGACCTCCAGCGGCTGATCCTCACCCTCGACAAGCCCGTCGTCACGAAGGTCGTCGGCGCGACCCGGGCCGGGGGCATCGGCATCGTCGCGGCCTCGGACATCGTCCTCGTGTCCACGGACGCGACCTTCGCGCTCACCGAGGTCAAGCTCGGGCTCGCGGCCGCCATCATCTCGCTCACCGTGCACGCCCGGATGAACCCGCGCGCCGCCGCGCTGACCACGCTCGGCGGCGAGGTGTTCACCGGCACCGAGGCGGCGGCGTACGGCCTGGCGACGACGGCGGTGCCCACCGACGAGCTCGACGCCGAGGTCGCGAAGGTCTGCGCGTCCCTCGCCACCGGCGCCGCCCAGGGCCTGCGCGAGTCGAAGCGGATCCTCAACCGCGACCTGGTCGCCCGGCTCGACGAGCGGGGCGGCGAGCTGGCGGAGCTGTCGGCGCGGCTGTTCGCCTCCGACGAGGCGCGCGAGGCGATGACGGCGTTCCTTTCCCGGAAGAAGTAGGGCGGGTCTTCCGGTCCGGCGCCGTCGCGAGCGGCGCTCCGCGCCGATCTGTCAAGGCGGAGGTGCGAAGGCGCGCCGGAGGCCCGTCGAGTCGCCGACAACGCCGCCAGATCGGATGCGGAGGGTCGCGCAGCAGGCGATCCCGGATCCCGAAGACGCGCCCGTCCAGGCGCAGGTAGGCTTGTTCACTTGCCGGAACGGTCCGGGACGAGGGGAACAAGCGTTGTCTGAAGAGCTGGTCGAGCGCGAGATCGCCGCCGAGCAGGCGTTCGTGGACCGGGTGTACGTGCAGCTGGCCGAGTCCGCGAAGGCCGCGCAGGCGATCGCCAAGGAGGGCCACAGCCGCGGGCGGCTGGGCCACGAGGGCGGCCTCGTGGAGCGCGACGCCATGGTGTTCCAGGCCGCACGCCGGATGGCGCAGCTCGACGCCGCGCACGAGGGGCTGGTCTTCGGCCGCCTCGACCTGCGCGAGGAGGTCGACCCGGAGCCTCGCTACATCGGCCGGATCGGCCTGCGCGACGCCAACCGCGACTCACTCCTGATCGACTGGCGCGCCCCCGCCGCCGCCGTGTTCTACCAGGCCACCGCCGCCGAGCCGCACGACGTCGTGCGCCGCCGGGTGCTGCGCAGCGCCGGCCCGAAGGTCGTCGGCGTGGAGGACGAGCTCCTCGACGCCGAGGCCGAGACCTCGCTGCCGATCGTCGGCGAGGGCGCGCTGATGGCGCAGCTCTCCCGCGCTCGCGACCGCTCGATGCACTCGATCGTCGCGACCATCCAGGCCGAGCAGGACCGGGCGATCCGGGCGCCGGGCAAGGGCGTGGTGTCGATCTCCGGCGGCCCCGGCACCGGCAAGACCGTGGTCGCGCTGCACCGCGCGGCCTTCCTCCTCTACAACGACCGCCGGCGCTACGAGAGCGGCGGCGTGCTGATCGTCGGCCCGAGCGGCGTGTTCATGCGCTACATCGAGCGGGTCCTCCCGAGCCTCGGCGAGACCGCGGTCGCGCTGCGGTCGCTCGGCGAGGTGGTCGACGGCGTCCGTGCTACCCGCCACGACGACCCCGCGGTCGCGGACGTCAAGGGTGCGCAGCGCATGGCCGAGCTGCTCCGGCGTACCGCACGGCAGCAGGCGCCCGGCAGCCCGCGCGAGTTCCGGGTCTTCTGGCGCGACGACACGATCGTGCTCGACCGCGGCGAGCTCGGTCGGCTGCGCCGCCAGCTGATGTCCCAGGGCCGCCGCAACCGGCAGCTGCCCAAGGTGGCCAACACCCTGCTCGACGCCATGTGGCGCCAGGTCCGCGGCGAGCGCGGCCGGGACCGCGGCCGCGCGGCGTTCAACGACGACATGCTCGGCAACCGCGACTTCCTGGACTTCGTGGCCGCCTGGTGGCCGCCGCTGGACGCGCTCACCGTCTTCGGCTGGCTGCGCGACCCCGAGCTGCTCTCCCGGGTCGGCGACGGTGTGCTCAGCCCCGAGGAGCAGCGGCTGCTCTCGAAGTCGTGGACCGAGTCCACGGCGCTCACCGTCGAGGACATCCCGCTGCTCGACGAGCTGCGCTACGCGATCGGCGACGTGCCGACCCGCACCGACGACGAGCGCGACCTCGACGAGACCGGCCTGCTCGAAGGCGGCGTCGACGTCCAGGAGCTGTTCACCGCCGCCGACCGCGAGTTCGCGCCGAGCGGCCGGGCCTGGGCGCCGCCCACGCACCGCATCGAGGACGACCCGTTCGCGCACGTCCTCGTCGACGAGGCCCAGGACCTCACGCCGATGCAGTGGCGGATGGTCGGCCGCCGGGGCCGTACGGCGTCGTGGACGATCGTCGGCGACCCGGCCCAGTCCTCGTGGCCGGTGCCGGCCGAGGCCGCCGAGGCCCGGGCCGCCGCGCTGGAGGGCAAGGACCTCCACGAGTTCCACCTCTCGACCAACTACCGCAACTCCTCGGAGATCTACGCCTTCGCCGCGGCGTACGCCGAGCGGGTCGGCCTCGACGCCGACCTGCCGACCGCCGTCCGGTCGACCGGCGTCGACCCGCAGGCCGTCGAGGGCGTCGCGGACGCCGACCTCGAGTCCGCGACCCGCGCGGCGGTGGCCGAGATCGCCGGACGCGTCGAGGGCACGGTCGGCATCGTGGTGCCGGTCGCCCGGCGCTCGGAGGCCAACGCCTGGCTGGCGTCCTGGTCGGAGTTCGCCGACGACGCCCCGGGAGCCCGCGCCGCCATCGACTCCTCGGTCACCCCGTCCGGCGACGACCGGATCGTCGTGCTGACCGGCCTCGACACCAAGGGCCTGGAGTTCGACGGCATCGTGGTGGTGCGGCCGCAGGAGATCGAGGACGAGTCCGCCACCGGCCGGGCCACCCTCTACGTCGTGCTGACCCGCGCGACCCAGCTCCTCACCACGCTGTCCTGACCTGTCGTGATGCGCGAGCGCCGCGGACAGGTGCGGGCCGGTCATCGGCTGACCCCTAGATTGGTCGCATGACGAACACGCCTTCAGCCCGGGAAGCCATCGCGGCCGTCCAGGAGCACGAGGCGTGGGCGATCATCCGGCGCTCCACGAGGGCCGGCGACCGCGACACCGTCGGGGTCGTCGGGGGGACGCGCCGCGTGGTGGAGTCGATCCTCGACGTCCCCCTCGAGCAGGGCGTGCCGAAGGACGGCCACATCGCGGACCGGCTGCTCGCGGTGCCGTTCCGGCAGGTGCGTGAGCGCGGGTTCGAGGCGCACGACGACGAGACCCCGCTGGTCGTCGTCGACGTCGAGGCCGAGCTGGAGTTCACGGTGGCCGAGGTGATCGAGGCGATCGACGCCGTACCCGTGGAGTTCGCGGACCGCGGTGGCTTCGAGACCGACGACGAGGACTACGGCAAGCTCGTCGCCGCGATCATCGAGGACGAGATCGGCCAGGGCGAGGGCGCGAACCTGGTGATCGGACGCCACTACCGCGCGACCGTCGCGGACTGGGGCGCCGGCAAGGCGCTCGAGGTGTTCCGCCGGCTGCTCGAGCGCGAGCGCGGGGCGTACTGGACCTTCCTGTTCTTCACGGGGGACCGCTACCTGATCGGCGCGAGCCCGGAGCGGCACGTGACCATCCACGGCGGCGACGTCCGGATGAACCCGATCAGCGGCACCTTCCGGATCCCGCGCGAGGGTGACGTCCGCGCGCAGCTGCTGGAGTTCCTCGACGACGAGAAGGAGATCTACGAGCTCTTCATGGTCGTCGACGAGGAGCTCAAGATGATGTGCGACATCTGCCACGAGGGTGGTCAGGTGCTCGGCCCGTTCCTCAAGCCGATGAGCCGCCTGGTGCACACCGAGTACCTCCTCGCCGGCCGCACCAGCCGTGACCCGCGCGAGGTCCTGCGCGACACCATGTACGCCGCCACCGTGACCGGGTCGCCGGTGGAGAACGCCTGTCGACTGATCAAGAAGTACGAGACCGAGGGCCGCGGCTACTACGGCGCCGCGCTCGCGATCCTCGGCCGCGACGCCGAGGGCGGCCCGGTCGTCGACAGCCCGATCGTGATCCGCACCGCCGACGTGGACCTCGACGGCCGGCTCACCGTGACCGCGGGCGCGACGCTCGTGCGCGACTCGGACCCGGCGTACGAGGTCGCCGAGACGCACGCCAAGGCCGGCGGCATCCTCAGCGCCTTCGGGCTGGTCGAGCCGGCGCCGACCCCGTCGGTGAACGTCGCCGAGCTCGTGAACGACGAGGACGTGCTGCTCGCGCTCAACAAGCGCAACCGGCGGCTGTCGTCGTTCTGGCTCACCGACCAGGGCGGCTCGCCGCCCGACCCGCGGCTGGCCGGCAAGAGCGTGGTGATCCTCGACGGCGAGGACGACTTCGTGAACATGCTGCGCCACGTCCTCGGCGTGCTCGGCATGACCAGCGAGGTGGTCCGGCACGAGGACTACGCGCCCGGCTCCCTGGACGGGTTCGACCTGGTGATCGTCGGGCCCGGGCCGGGCGACCCGCGCGACGACGACGACCCGAAGATGGCCAACCTGCGTGCCGCTGTCGCCGAGCTGATGGCCGCCGAGCGGCCGTTCCTCGCGGTCTGCCTGGGCCACCAGGCGCTGTGCCACCACCTCGGCATCGGGCTGCACTACAAGGACATCGTGTTCCAGGGCACCCAGTCGCCGGTCGAGATCGAGCGCCGCACCGAGCGCGTGGGCTTCTACAACACCTTCGTCGCCCGGCTCGGCGACGACGCCGCTCCACCCGACGGGGTGAAGGTCGAGGCGGATGTCCAGACCGGTGACGTCCACCGGGTGCGCGGTCCGCACTTCCAGGGGATCCAGTTCCACGCTGAATCCATCCTCACCGAGCACGGCTACGACCTCATCCATGACTTCGTCCGAGAGCTTCTCCTCGAAACGGTTACACCGGATCACTGAGCCGCTAGACTTCGTCACGTAACACGGCGGGAACCCGCTCATGGGCCCGGTGAAGACTGCCCCCCAGCTTCATCGGGCCCTTCCCATGTGTGGAGTAGGTTGCGCCCGTGGTTCTTGACGTGGTCGTGGTCGACCACCACGACTCCTACACGTGGAACCTCGTCCACCTCGTCGCCTCGGTGACCGGCGTCCTGCCCGCTGTCGTCCAGCACGACGAGGTCTCCGCGGACGAGGTGCTCGCGCACACGCACGTGGTGCTCTCGCCCGGCCCCGGGCACCCCGCCGACCCGGCCGACTTCGCGGTCGGCCGCGCGGTGCTGGCCGCCGGCACCCGCCCGGTGCTCGGGGTCTGCCTCGGGATGCAGGGCCTCGTCACGGCGTACGGCGGGGAGGTGGGCCGGGTCGAGCCCGCCCACGGCGAGGTGGCGACCGTGACGCACGACGGCCGCGGCGTCTTCGCCGGCCTGCCCGACGGGTTCGCGGCCGTGCGCTACCACTCCCTCGCGGCGCTGTCGGTGCCCGACGAGCTCGAGGTGTCCGCGTGGGCGGGCGACGTCGTGATGGGCGTGCGGCACCGGACGCTGCCGCTGGAGGGCGTGCAGTTCCACCCCGAGTCGATCCTCTCCGAGCACGGTGCCCGCATGGTCGCGACCTTCCTGGGGATGTCGTGACCGACCCGGTGCCGTTCTTCTCCTCGGTGGCCGCCGGGCACCGGCGCTGCTTCTGGCTCGACGGCGGTGGCGCCCGCGAGTGGTCCGGGCGCCGGTCGATGGTCGGCTGGCTGGACGAGGACGACGTGTCGCTGACCTACTCGGCCGCCCGGCGCGAGGTCACCCGGCACGCCGACGGGCGGGCCGAGGTCGTCGGCTCCGACGTGTTCGCGGCGCTCGAGGCCGAGCTCGCCGCCGGCTCGCCCGACGACCACTGGGTCGGCTACCTCGGCTACGCCTGCCGCCCCGACCTGCCGGCCGCGGTGGGCGACGAGACGCCCGACGCACTGCCCGACGCGGTGTGGATGCGGCCACGTGAGCTGCGGTTCTTCGACCACGAACCCCGCGTCCCCGACGGTTTCGAGACCGGCGCAGAGCGCCTTCCTCCACCGCCCGATGCCGCCTACGCCGCGGCCTTCGCCGAGGTCCAGGAGCAGCTGCGGGCGGGTAACAGCTACGAGGTGAACCTCACCTACCGGCTCGAGGCCGACGGTCCCCGCGACCCGCTGGCGGCGTACCTGCGGCTGCGCGAGGTCAATCCGGCGCCGTACGCCGGGTTCCTGCAGCACGACGTCGACGGCGCGCGGGGGTGGCTGCTCAGCAGCAGCCCGGAGCGGTACGCGCTCATCGGCGCCGACCGCTCGCTGGAGACCAAGCCGATCAAGGGCACCACCCCGCGCGGCGCGACGCCCGCCGAGGACGAGGAGAGCCGGCGGCACCTCGCCAGCGACCCCAAGTTCCGCGCCGAGAACCTGATGATCGTCGACCTGCTCCGCAACGACCTCGCGATGGTCTGCGCACCCGGCACCGTCACGGTCCCGAGCCTGATGGACGTGGAGTCCTACGAGTCGGTGCACCAGCTGGTCAGCACCGTCCGGGGCCGCCTGCGCGACGACGTCACCACCGTCGGCGCGCTGCGCGCGCTGTTCCCGGCCGGCTCGATGACCGGCGCGCCGAAGCTGCGCACGATGCAGGTGATCGAGGACGTCGAGGACACGCCGCGTGGTGCCTACGCCGGAGCCTTCGGGTGGGTCGCCGCCGACGGCCGCGCGGACCTCGGCGTGGTGATCCGCAGCCTGATGACCGCCGGCGACGGTACCTACCGGCTCGGCACCGGGGGCGGCATCACCGTCCGGTCCGCGGTGGACGAGGAGTACGCCGAGTCGCGCTGGAAGGCCGAGCGGCTCCTGCGCGCGCTGGAGGCGTGAGCGCCCGTCAGGAGGTCGTGCGCCGCCCGTCGTCGGTGTAGCTGACCGACCCCATGTCGACCGTCCGCCGGGCGTTGGCGAGCGCCGCGACCATCACGGTGCCCAGCGGGCCCCGCCGGTCGAACATCGCCGCCGTGCCGACCGCGATCCCGTCGTGCTCGACGCGGTCGGTGGCGAGCAGGCCGATCTCGATCCCCTCGGGCTCGCGCGCGAGCGTCATCGTGATGTCGGTGTTGATGTACTCGACGCCGTTGCTGCCCCAATTCGTCACCATGCTGGTGCCGTCCGCGGTCGCGGCCGCGGCCTGGAACCCCGTCAGCGGCTGGTCCGGCACGATCGGCACCGAGGTGCTCCACGAGGCCTTGCGGTCGGCGTTCTGGTGCTCGAGGAAGTTCTGCGACCAGTCCACCGACGACTTCACGTACGGCGCGCGCGGCTGGTCGCCCGCGGGAGGCACCACGTCGAGCGGCGGCGGGACCGGGCGGTCGGTGGGCGCCCAGACCTCGCCGTCCGTGGTCTCCGACGGCTTGAGGAAGGTCGCCGTCCCGCGAGCGACCCGCTCGCCGTCCTGGGACAGGATCACGTCGACCAGGCAGATCCGCCGGCCCTCGCGCTCGATCTCGGTCGTGAGCGTGCACGGGACCATCCGGGCGGGCTTGAACAGGTCGACCGCCCAGCGAGCCGGCCGCAGGTCGGTGCGTCCGGCCCTCACCAGCGCGGCCTCAGCGGCCCAGGCGAGCGCCCCGCTCAGTGCGACGCCGTGCATCTGGTCGTCGCTCCACATGCTGCAGGCCAGGGGTGCCGGGACGAGGTCGTCGCCGTCGCGGGTGAAGAAGGAGAGCGTGTCGGTCACGCCCCTATCCTCGCGGAGCCTCGGCCGCCAGTTCGGCGAGGAGGGCCGTGGTGCTCGTCACGAGCCGGTCGCGGTCGAAGCCCTCGAGTTGGACGGCGTTGACGCTCTGCACGAGGCCGTCGGTCTGCACGAAGCCGGTGACGAGGATGCCGTCCCGGCGCTCCTTCACGGCGATCCGGGCGGCCTCGGCGCCGGGGACGTCGACGCTCTCGAGCTGCTCTGCCACGGTGCCCATCGCATCGAGCGCGCTGTCGAGACCGCCGTCGAAGTAGAGGTAGCTGACGTCGTACGCCGGGCCGCCCTTCTCCACCGGCAGGAACACGCAGCGCGGCGCGTCCTCGGTGCCGTTGTTCTCCTTGACGGTCTGGCCGGCGATCCTCCCGACCTCCTGGGCGGTCAGACCGTCGCACGGGCTCCAGCCGACACCGGCCGCGTCGGCCGCGGTCGGCTCCGGCTCGTCCGGCGACCCGCAGCCGGTCAGCGCGACGGTCATCCCGACGGTCATCACCAGGGCCCTCACGGCGCCGGGGTCCAGTCCGGGACGGGCGAGGTCGAGCCCGGCAGCCACATCGTCAGGCGGGCACCACCGGACGGTGAGACGTCGGCCTCGACGGTGCCGGAGTGCCGCTCGGCGACCTGCCGGACGATCGAGAGGCCGAGGCCGGATCCGGGCATCGCCCGGGACTCGCGCGAGCGGTAGAACCGGTCGAAGACGTGCGGCCGGTCGTCCGCCGCGATGCCCGGGCCCTCGTCGTCGACGACGAGCGCCCCGCCCTCGAGGCGGATCATCACGGTGCCGCTGGCGGGACTCCACTTCGCGGCGTTGTCGAGCAGGTTGGTCACGGCGCGCTCGATGCCGGCCTCCTCGCCGACGAGGAACCACGGCGCCAGGTCGGTCTCGAAGGTGACGCCCGGCGCGCGCCGGCGCACCCGGGCGACGGTGCGGTCGACCAGGTCGGCCAGGTCGATCTGCTCGACCACGTGGGTCAGGGGTTCGTCGCGGGACAGCTCGACCAGGTCGCCGATCAGTGTGGTCATCTCCTCGATCTGGGCGCGTACGTCGCCGAGCAGCTCCTCCTTCGCGCCGGGCGGGAGCCCGCCGGCGCTGTCGGCCTGGCTGAGCAGGTCGAGGTTGGTGCGCAGGGACGTGAGCGGGGTGCGGAGCTCGTGGCCGGCGTCGGCGACCAGTTGGCGCTGGCGGTCGCGGCTGGCGGCGAGGGCCGCGAGCATCTGGTTGAAGGCGCTGGCCAGGCGGGCGATCTCGTCGTCGCCCTCGACCGGCAGCGGCCGCAGGTCCTCGGTGCGGGCGATCTCCTCCACCGAGGCGGTCAGCCGGCGCACCGGGCGGAGGCCGTTGCGGGCGACCGCCCAGCCGGCCATGCCGGAGGCGATGACGCCGGCCAGGCCGAAGAGCAGCATCACGATGCCGAGCTTGCGGAGCACGACCTCCTGGCCGTGGAGGGACTGGGCGACGACCAGGGCCTGGCCGTCGGCCGAGGTCGGGACGGTGACGACGCGGTACGCCTGGCCGCCGGCGTAGAGGGTGCGGATGCTCTCGCGCCGCTCGCCCTTGGCCACGTCGACCTCCGGCTGGCCCAGCACCAGCGGGGAGGGCGACCGGTCGCAGGTGCGGACCGGGTGCGGGTCGCCGATCTGGATCACGGCGATGCGCACGTCGGCGGCGCCCACCGCCCAGGCCGGGATGTCGCAGCTCTCCGCCGTGGTGATGGCGGCCAGGGTCTCGGCCCCGGCCGCCTTGGTCGCGCGGTCGCGGAGGGAGTCGTCGAGGGAGGCCTGGAGCTGCATGCGCACGGTGATGTAGCCGCCGAAGGCGACCAGCAGCACAGTGGCCCCGGCGGCGATCGCGGTGAGGACGGTGACGCGGGAGGCGAGCGAGCGGCGGTAGTGCCAGCGCCCGTCCGGCCCGAGGTTCGGCAGGACGGTCACGATTCCTTCAGCACGTAGCCCACGCCGCGCACGGTGTGGATCAGGCGGGTCTCACCCTCGGCCTCGGTCTTGCGGCGCAGGTACCCGACGTAGACCTCGAGGGAGTTGGCGGTCGTGGGGAAGTCGTAGCCCCAGACCTCCTCGAGGATGAACGAGCGCTCCAGCACGCGGCGGGGCCGGCGCAGGAAGAGCTCCAGCAGGGAGAACTCGGTGCGGGTCAGCTCGATCGCGCGGTCGCCGCGCCGCACCTCGCGGGTCGCGATGTCCATGGAGAGGTCGGAGAAGGCCAGCACCTCGTCCTCCGCGTCCTCGCGCGGGGCGACCCGGCGCAGCAGCGCGCGGAGCCGGGCGAGCAGCTCCTGGAGGGCGAACGGCTTGGTCAGGTAGTCGTCGGCACCGGCGTCGAGGCCCTCGACCCGGTCGCCCACGGCGTCGCGGGCGGTGAGCACGAGGATCGGCAGGTCGTTGCCGGCGGTGCGTAGGGCGCGGGTCGCCTCGAGGCCGTCGAGCCGCGGCATCATCACGTCCATCACGACGACGTCGGGGGACGCGGCGGCGATCGCGGCGAGCGCCTCGGCGCCGTCGCCGGCGAGGGCGACGTCGTAGCCGTTGAACTCCAGCGACCGGCGGAGGGACTCCCGGACGGCCTTGTCGTCGTCGACGACGAGAACGCGAGGCCGGGGTCCGGGCGCGGTGGTCACGCCCCTACTGTGCCAGCCGAGGCTGAGCCGCCACTGAGAACCGGTGCGACCGGTCAGGCGTACCGCTTCGCGACCTCGGCCGCCCGCCCGGCGTACCCGCCGCCGAACATGCACGCGTGCACCAGCAGCGGGAACAGCTGGTGCAGCCCCACCCGGTCCTCCCAGCCGTCCGCGAGCGGCGCGGCCTCGTGGTAGGCGTCGAGCACCCGCGGCAGGTGCGGCAGGCCGAAGAGCGTGAGCATCGCGAGGTCCACCTCGCGGTGCCCGCCGTACGCCGCCGGGTCGATCAGCCACGTGTTCCCGTCGAGTCCCCAGAGGACGTTGCCGTTCCAGAGGTCGCCGTGCAGGCGGGCCGGGGGCTCCTCGGGCACCAGCTCGCCGAGGCGGGGGAGCACGGCCTCGATCGCCTCGGCGTCGGCGTCGGTCGCGGCGCCCCGGTCGCGCGCCAGCTTGAGGTAGGGGAGGACCCGGCGGGCGGCGTAGAACTCCGCCCAGGTGTCGGTGGGGCGGTTCGGCAGCGGCAGCCGGCCGATGTAGCCCTCGTGGTCCAGGCCGAAGGAGCCCGCGCCGGCCCGGTGGGTGGCGGCGAGCTCGCGGCCCAGGGCCGCCGCGGCGTCGACCGAGCTCTTGCCGGGCTCGACCCACCGGATGATCAGGCACTCGTGGTCGACGCCGAGCACGTCGGGCACGTGCGCGCCGCCGTCCGGGACGGCCTCGTCGAGCCAGCGCAGCCCGCGCGCCTCGGCGGTGAAGAAGTCGTCGGGGGCGTGGGGGAGCGTCTTCATCAGCGCGGTGGTGCCGTCGCTGAGGCGCAGCCGGGTGGCGGTCGCGACGTCTCCGCCGGCGACCGGCGCCGTGGCCACCACCGACGAGCCGAGGAGCTCCTCGGCCCGGCGGGCGACCAGCGGCTGGCGGGTCACGAGGCCCGCTCCTCGAGGGTTGCCACCAACGCTGCGGCCGTTCTCTCGACCATGGCGAGGACCTCCTCGAAACCGGAGTCCCCACCGTAGTACGGGTCCGGTACATCACCACCGGGAACGACGGGATCGAAATCGCGGAACAGCCGGACCCGCTCGCTGCGCCCGCCCAGGTCGGTGAGGTTCTGGTGGTCCATCGCGAGCACCAGGTCGGCGTCGTCGGCATCGGTGGCGGCCCACTGCCGGGCGCGGTGCCGCGAGGCGTCGTACCCGGCCGTCGTCAGCGCCGCAGCCGCCCGGCGGTCCATCGGGTCGCCGACGTGCCAGCCGCCGGTGCCCGAGCTGGTCACCACGACCCGGTCGGCCAGTCCGGCGTCGGCGAGCCGCTCCTCGAGGACGACGTGCGCCATCGGGGAGCGGCAGATGTTGCCGAGGCAGACCAGGACGACCCGGTAGGTGCCGGGCCGTCGCGGCTCAGGCGTCCTGGGTGTCACCGAAGAGCAGGCCGACGATCCACGTCACGATCGTGATCACGATCGCGCCGCCCACGGCGTTCCAGAACCCGTCGACGAAGAAGTCGGAGTCGAAGAGCCCGGCCAGCCACTCGGTGAAGAGCAGCATGAGCGCGTTGATCACCAGCAGCATCAGCCCGAGCGTGATGATGATGAACGGGATCGACAGGAACTTGATGATCGGGCTCACGAACGAGTTCACGATGCCCAGCAGCAGGGCCACGAAGAGCAGGGCCCAGAAGTTGTCGGCGATCTCGTCCCATCCGGACGGGCCGGGGAAGCCGATGTCGTCGAAGATCCACACCGCCGCGGCCAGCGCGACGAAGTTGGTGGCGAGCCACCCGAGGAATTTGAGGAGAGCCACGGGTCCGACCCTACGGGGTGAGGCGTCCGTCGAGGCCCAGGGCGCTGAGGATCGACGTCTCCGCGTCGGCGAGGTGCTTCTCCAGGAACGCCGAGGCTCCGTCGACGTCGCCGCGCTCGAGCAGCATCACCAGCTGGGTGTGGGTCTCGGCCTGGTCGTGGGCGTTGCGGCGGATCCGGTCGACCTGGGCGAGCGCGAGCTTGAGCTCGACCATGAGGCTCTCGGCCATCGCGACCAGCCGCGGGGAGTCGGCGAGGCCGACGAGTGACACGTGGAAGGCCAGGTGGCGCTCGTTGAGCTCCTGGTAGGAGCCTCCCGCGCGGACCGCGCTGGTGTAGCGCACCAGCGAGGTGCGCACGGCGTCGCGGTGCGCCTCGTCCGCCTGCGGCCAGCGGCGGACGCCGGCGCCCTCCAGGACCCAGCGGGCCCGGCAGATGTCGCGGACCGAGTCCGGATCGGGGGTGGCGACCGACACGCCGCGGTTGGGCTCGCGGGTGGCCAGCCCCTCGGCGACGAGCACGCCGAGCGCCTCGCGCACCGTCGGCCGGGAGACGCCGAGCGACTCCGCGAGGGCGACCTCGCGCAGCGGCGTACCGGACTCGAGCTCGCCGTCGAAGACCGCGCGGCGGAGCTCGTCGGCGACCCGGTCGACCGTCGAGGAGAGCTCGAGGTGGAGGGTGCCGAACCGGTTGGCGCCCGAATCGGTCATGCGGGTCATTGTGCTCTACACTCCGACTGTCAGATTGTCTGACAACCAAGCAATCATCGAGGGAGGGAATCCATGGAGCTGTCCTGGGGCCGCCACTACGTCATGGTCGAGCCGACGCACTTCCGCGTGGAGTACGTCATCAACCCGTTCATGGACCCCGCCGACCAGCCGGACCCGGCGCTGGCGATGTCGCAGTGGCGCGAGCTGGTCGCGACCATCGAGCGCCTCGGCGGCACCGTCGACGTGCTGCCGCAGCGCGCGGACGCGCCCGACATGGTCTACGCGATGAACCTCGGCCTCGGCCTGGTCCGCGAGGACGGCACCTCCCACGTCGTCATGTCCCACATGCGCTACGCCGAGCGCCGGATGGAGACCCTCTCCGCGCAGCCGTGGTTCGCCGCGCACGACTTCACGACGTCGTACGTCGGTCGCGACGGTGTCGGCGCCCACCTCGAGGCCGGCGACGCGTTCGCCTTCGGCGACGCGCTGGTCGTGGGCTACGGCCCGCGCACCGAGGAGCTCGCGCTCAAGCACCTCGCCACCGACCTCGACATCCGCGTCCGGGGGCTCCGCATCACCCACCCCGGGATGTACCACCTCGACCTGGCGTTCTGCCCGCTCGACGACCGCCGCGCGCTGGTCTGCCCCGCGGCCCTCGACGAGGCGTCGGCGGCCGCGCTGCTCGACCTCGTGCCCGAGCCGCTGGTGCTCGCCGAGGAGGAGGCGCTGACGACGTTCTGCGCGAACTCGATCGTCCTCGGCAAGTTCGTCGTGATGCCGGCCTGCCCCGACCGCGTGCGCGCGCAGCTCGAGGAGTGGGGCTTCGAGGTCGTCCTCGTCGACCTGTCGGAGTTCCACAAGGGCGGCGGCTCGATCCGCTGCCTGACCAACCCGGTCGACGTCCGCCTCGGTCGCGACCTGCCGGTCGTGCCGGGAGGCGAGGTCCTCATCCCGTAGGGCTCGCGCTCGCCCCTCATCTCCCGTCGAGACACCCGGAACGGCCCTTGCCCGGGCGGTTCAGGGGCCGTTCCGGGTGTCTCGACGGATCGACCTGCCCCGCTAACCTCGGCTGCGTGTTCCCGGTCGGTGGCGTCGAGGTCATGCTCGGCCTCGTCGTGCTCTCCGGCGTGGTCTGCGCCGCCCTGGCGGTCGTGCTCCGGCCGCGGCTCGGGTGGTGCGGCGCGCTGGCCGTCGCCGGCTTCGTGTGGTCGCTCGCGGTGATCGCGAGCATCACGTTGATCCCGGCGAACGGCGCCCCCGGCGTCGTGTCCGCGGAGGGCCGGCTGACCACCTGCTCGTGGGACATCGGCGGGCCCGCGCCCGACGGGTTCTGGATCTTCGCCGGCGGCCAGCGGATGCTCAACACCGTCGTCTTCGTGCCGTCCGGGGTCCTGCTCGTCCTCGCGCTGGCCCGGTGGCCGCGGGTCGCCTGGACCGGGGTGCCCGTGGGGCTGGCGCTGCTGGCGGCGTACTCGATCGCGATCGAGGCGACCCAGCTCGCGCTGGCCCGGATCGACCGCGCCTGCGATGTCACCGACGTCATCGACAACGTGACCGGAGCCGCGATCGGGGTGGGGATCGGGCTGCTGCTCGCCCTCGTCCTGCGCCCGTGGCGCCGCCGTTAGCCTGCTCGCATGACCACTCCTCAGCCCCGGCGGAACGTCGCGGAGATCCCGCCGTACGTCGCCGGGAAGCCGCCGACGGTGCGCCCCGGGATGACCTCCTACAAGCTGTCGTCGAACGAGAACCCCTACCCGCCGCTGCCCGGTGTCGTCGAGGCCGTGCAGGCCGGCGTCGGTGCGATGAACCGCTACCCCGACATGGGCAGCGTCGCGCTCTACGAGGCGCTGGCGCGGAGGCTCGGCGTGCCGGCCGAGCACCTCTCGGTCGCCACCGGCTCGGTCGGCCTGATCTACCAGCTGGTGCAGGCGTTCTGCGATCCCGGGGACGAGGTCGTCTTCGCCTGGCGCTCGTTCGAGGCGTACCCCATCGCGGTCACCGCGGCCGCCGCGACGGCGGTCCGGGTGCCGGTCCGCGCGGACGGCCGCCACGACCTCGACGCGATGGCCGCGGCGATCACCGACCGCACCAAGGTGGTGCTGGTCTGCACGCCGAACAACCCGACCGGCCCGGCGGTGACGCAGTCCGAGCTCGACGCGTTCATCGCGCAGGTGCCGTCCCACGTCCTCGTCGTGGTCGACGAGGCGTACGTCGAGTTCGTGCGGATGGACGACGCGGTCGACGGGATCGCGACCTACGGTCAGCACGACAACGTCGTGCTGACCCGCACGTTCTCCAAGGCCTACGGCCTGGCCGGCTTCCGGGTCGGGTACGCCGTCGCGCCCGCCCCCATCGCGGGCGCGCTGCGCGCGGTGTCGCTGCCGTTCGGCGTCTCGACCGTCGCGCAGGCCGCGGCGACCGCGTCGCTGGAGCGTGAGGACGAGCTGCTGGAGCGCGTCGAGGCGCTGGTCGCCGAGCGCGCCCGCGTCGTCGCCGGCCTGAGGGACGCGGGCTGGGACGTGCCCGAAGCGCAGGGCAACTTCGTCTGGTTCGAGCTCGGCGAGCGGACCGCGGAGTTCGCGGCCGCCGCCGACGAGGCCGGCATCGTCGTGCGCCCGTTCGCCGGCGAGGGCGCCCGGGTCTCCGTCGGCGAGACCGAGGCCAACGACCGGCTGATCCGGGTCGCCGCCGCCTTCTCCCGCTGACACGTCCCGGCGGCATCCTCGTCGCGCGGCCCGGCTTGTACGGTCTCGGGCGTGCTCTCCGTGATCCCGAACCTCGTCGTGTCGACCGTCCTCGCCGCCGGGAGCCTCGGGGCCGCCGCCCAGCCCGCCGCTCAGGAGGCGTCGCGGGAGGCGACACCGGCCCAGGTGATGCGCGGGATGTCGCTCGAGCAGCGCGTCGGCCAGCTGTTCATGGTCGGTACGCCGGCCGATCGGGTGGACCGGAGGACGCGGGCCCAGATCGGGCGCTACCACGTCGGCAACGTGATGCTCACCGGCCGCAGCTACGCCGGCGTCCGCGACCCGCGCCGGGTGTCGCGCGCGATGCGCGGCGAGGTGTCCGCGGCGTCGACCGGCAACGTGCGGCTCTTCGTGGCCACCGACCAGGAGGGCGGCCAGGTGCGGGTGCTGCAGGGGCCGGGCTTCTCCGACATCCCGTCCGCGCTGGTGCAGGGCCGCTGGTCGCTCGCCGGGCTGCGCAGCTCGGCGAAGACCTGGAGCGAGCAGCTCCGCGACGCCGGGGTGAACATGAACCTGGCGCCGGTCCTGGACACCGTGCCGAGCAAGCGAGCGGCCCGGCACAACCCACCCATCGGCAAGTACGACCGGCAGTTCGGCTACACCACGCGGGTCGTCGCCCGGCACGGTCTGGCCTTCCTGCGCGGGATGCTCGACGGCGGCGTCACGCCCACGGCGAAGCACTTCCCCGGTCTCGGCCGGGTGCACGCGAACCCCGACATCGCCGACGGCGTCACCGACCGCGTGACCACCCGGCGCGACGCCTACCTCCGGCCGTTCCGGGCGGCGGTGCGGGACGGCGTGCCGGTGGTGATGATGTCGACGGCGTACTACGAGCGGATCGACCCGAGGCGCCCGGCGGCGTTCTCGCCGGTCGTGGTCGGCACGATGCTGCGCGGCGACCTCGGCTTCACCGGCGTCGTGATCAGCGACGACCTCGCCCGCGCCCAGCAGGTGGCGGCGATCCGGCCGGCGGCCCGCGCGGTGCGCTTCCTGAAGGCCGGCGGCGACCTGGTGCTGGTCGTCGACCCCGATCCGCTCCCCGCGATGTATGCCGCCGTCCTGGCCAAGGCGCAGCGCAGTCCGGCGTTCAAGCAGCGGGTCAACTCCTCGGTGCTGCGGATCCTCCGGGCGAAGGACCGTCAGGGTCTCCTGCCTAAGGTGGCCCCATGAGTGAGGAGTCGGGGGAGTTCAAGCGCGACACGACCTACATTCCGGACCGGATCACCGAGAACGCCCGGAAGCCCGAGCACGGCCCGGTCGAGGGCGAGCTGTGGCCGGTCGAGTCCGGCCGCTACCGGCTCGTGGCCGCCCGGGCCTGCCCGTGGGCCAACCGCGCGATCATCGTGCGCGGCCTGCTGGGGCTCGAGGACGTGATCTCGATGGGGCTGTGCGGGCCGACGCACGACGAGCGCAGCTGGACCTTCGACCTCGACCCGGACGGGCGCGACCCGGTGCTCGGCTACGAGCGGCTCCAGGAGGCGTACTTCGCGCGCTTCCCGGACTACCCGCGTGGCATCACGGTGCCGGCGATGGTCGACGTGCCCTCCGGTGGCGTCGTGACCAACGACTTCCCCTGGATCACCCACGACTTCTTCTTCGAGTGGCGCGACCACCACCGTCCCGACGCGCCCGACCTCTGGCCCGACGACCTCCGCGAGGAGATGGACGAGGTCATGGAGCGGATCTTCACCGAGGTCAACAACGGGGTGTACCGCTGCGGCTTCGCGACCGGGCAGGAGGCGTACGAGGAGGCCTACGACCGGCTCTTCGCCGCGCTCGACTGGCTCGAGGACCGGCTCACCGACCGGCGCTACCTGATGGGCGACGCGATCACCGAGGCCGACGTCCGGCTGTTCACCACCCTGGTCCGCTTCGACGCGGTCTACCACGGGCACTTCAAGTGCAACCGCAACAAGTTGAGCGAGATGCCGGCGCTGTGGGGCTACGCGCGCGACCTGTACCAGACGCCGGGCTTCGGCGACACGGTCGACTTCTTCCAGATCAAGCGGCACTACTACGTCGTGCACACGAACATCAATCCCAGCCAGGTCGTCCCGAAGGGCCCGGACAACCGCGGTTGGCTGACGGAGCACGGGCGCGAGAAGCTGTAGCTCGGGCTCGTGGGGTACCCGGTTGACCGGGTATCTCCACGGTTCCCGGCCGTGGCGACGGGCGAGAACCGGGCGAACTGCCCTGGAACCCCGGCCTCAGACGTCGATCGACAGGCGCACCGCGACCACGTCGTCGAGCTCGATGCCCTCCGGCCGGCGCAGCGCGTCCTTGAGGGGCACCACGTAGGAGCCGTCCTTCGGCCACAGCGACGTGGTGACCGTGGTGTCGCCGACGGTGACGGCGGCCGGGATCATCCCCCATCCATAGGTCACGGCCGCGGCCATCTCCTGGATCCTCTCGGCCTCGTCGGGCGGCACTCGGACGAAGTGGTACGGCGCCGGGCCGCGCCAGCTGAACACCTCGCCGCTGAACTCGAGCTCCACGTGCTCAGGCTAGGCGGCTCACCAGCGGATCGGCCGCACGAACCGGCCGATCCGCGGCGTCGCGTGCCGCCAGTCCAGGTGCGCGGCGTACAGCGCCCGTCGGGCGTGCGGGTGGCCGTCGCGCCCGGAGTGGAACCGCGCCGGGCACGGCTTCGCCCGGTGGCAGGTCCAGCCGTGGAAGAACACCACGCGTCCGCGGCGGCTCACCGACAGGTCCGCGCCGCCCGGGCCACAGAGCCCATGGTTGCCGAGCAGCAGGCGCGGCCGGCTCCAGTGGTGGAGGGTGCGCGACCGGCGCCAGGTCGTGCGGTAGCCGCAGTCCTCGAACGACCCCTCGGACGTGAGGAGGAAAAGCAGGCGGCCCCGGCGCACGAGCGTCGGGTTCTCGACGACCGTGTGCCGGCTGCGCAGCAGCACCCGGCCCGCGGCGCCGTGCGCCCGGTGCCGGCCGTCGCGGCTGAGCCGGACGACCCGGATCGTGGTCGGCAGGCCCTGGGTCTTGTAGACGAGGTGCCGCCCGCCGCTGCGCGCGGTGTAGCCCGACGGGTCGATCGCGCCGCGGCGCGGGCAGACCAGCGGCGACCGGCCGGGACGGAACGCGTCGGTCGCCCGGCGGGCGGTCGCGACCCCGATGCAGCGCTTGGCCCCGCCGCGCTTCACGGCCGAGAAGTAGAGCAGCCAGCGCTTGCCGGTCCACACGAGGTCCGGCGCCCAGATCGCGGCCGGCTTCGCCCACGCGGGTCGTACGGCGAGCGCGCGGCCCGCCGGCTTCCAGGGCCCGCGCGGGGTGCGGGCGACGGCCCGCGGTGCCCGCGCGCCGGTCGACACCGCGACGTACCCGTGGGCGTAGCGCGCCACGGTCGGGTCGGCGAACCCGCTGCTGTGGAACACCGGCGCGGCCTGCCGGACCACCTCGGCGCGCGGCGTCGCGGCCGTGGTCGGCCCCCCGGTCAGCTCGACCACCAGCGCGGTGACCAGCACCGCCATCAGGGCAGCCGTGGCCGCCCGCCTCCCCCGCACCATCCACCCCGCCCCACCGTGTGCACCCGATCGTGAGGCGACAGGATGGCCCGGCCGCAGCCGGATCCGGGGAGGCACGCCGAGGACGTCAGCTGCCGCTGCTGAGCCGGAGCCCGGCCGCGAAGCGGGAGCGCACCCCCAGGGCGCCGAGGATCGCGGCGACGTCCGAGCGGATCGTGCGGACGCTGACGCCGAGCGCCTCCGCGATCGCGGCGTCGCCGAGGTCGTTGGCCAGCAGCGCGACGACCTGGTGCTGACGCGGCGTCAGTTCGGCCGGGGGCGGCACCGAGCCGCGGGCCGGGTACGACGACTCGAGGGCGAGCTCCCAGTACTTCCACGCCGCCTCGATGCACGGCCCGGCCGAGATCAGCAGCAGCGACTCCTCGCCGTCGAGCACGGGTCCGGACAGCAGCAGCAGGCGTCGGTCGGCGATCTTGAGCGACATCGGGCCCACGCCGAAGTAGTAGTCGCCGACGGGCTCGTTCGCGACCAGCACCCGGGCGTCGGGACGGGTGCCGTCGTTGTCGAGGATGCTCGTCATCCGCAGGCCCGCTGCGAGGAACCGGCGGTTGGCCGGAAGGCTCGCCCGGAGGTTGGCCGCGGTCGTCGCGTCCCGGATCGACAGCATCTCCTGCCACCCCGGGATCGCCTCGAGCAGCCAGTCGTTGATGCGGTCGAGCCCCCCGGTGAGGAGCTCGACGCCCGGCACCGATCGGCGCTGGATGCGCTCGGCCAGCTCGATGCGACGCACCTGCAGGCGCGTCGCGGCGTCCCGCGTGGCGTGCCGGACAGCGGTCGGGATGTGGTCGCGAGGTCCCAGCCCCACGCCGACCGGGCGCCGGGTGCCCGAGTCGCCCGTACCGCTCACGTCCGTCCCCGTTTCTTCCGCGAGTCGCAGAAGAAGTCTCGGCAGGTCGCGCAGGCCCCGCAACCGGAACCCGGAAAAGCGGTTCATACCGCCCCACGAGCAGACCGACCCGGATTGGCGGGGGTGACGGCGACGCGGGTAGGTTTGCCCGGCACGATTGTGTTCCGGGTCACAGGGCGCACCACCCCCGCGTCCCGTGTCCGGAGCGACCGACCTCGGCACGCGGAGACCCCGTACCCGCCGGCGATCTCGAAGGAGCGCACGTGAGCCACCAGTCATCGGGTGAGACACCCGGATTCGGACCGGACCTCGTGGAGGTGTTCGGTCCCTCGCAGCAGGACGGGGGCCCCGAGCTCGTCCAGCTGCTGACCCCGGAGGGCGAGCGGGTCGAGCACCCCGAGTTCGCCTTCGACCTCGGCGACGACGCCATCCTCGGCTTCTACCGGGACATGGTCCTCACCCGTCGCATCGACACCGAGGCCACCGCGCTCCAGCGCCACGGCGAGCTCGGGATCTGGGCCCAGCTGCTCGGCCAGGAGGCCGCGCAGATCGGCGCCGGCCGGGCGCTGCGCCCGCAGGACTTCGTCTTCCCGACCTACCGCGAGCACGGCGTCGCCTGGTGCAAGGGCGTCGACCCGCTCGACCTGCTCGGGCTCTTCCGCGGCGTGGACCAGGGCTCCTGGAACCCCGCCGACAACAACTTCGGCCTCTACACGATCGTGATCGGCGCGCAGACGCTGCACGCGACCGGCTACGCGATGGGCATGCAGCGCGACGGCGTCGTCGGCACCGGTGACCCCGACCGCGACGCCGCGGTGATCGCGCACTTCGGCGACGGCGCGTCCTCGCAGGGCGACGTCAACGAGTCGTTCATCTTCGCCGCGTCCTACAACGCCCCGGTCGTGTTCTTCTGTCAGAACAACCAGTGGGCGATCTCCGAGCCGATCGAGCGCCAGAGCCGGATCCCGCTCTACCAGCGGGCTCTGGGCTTCGGCTTCCCCGGCGTCCGGGTCGACGGCAACGACGTCCTCGCGACGTACGCCGTCACCCAGGCCGCGCTCCAGCGGGCCCGGGAGGGGCAGGGTCCCACGTTCGTCGAGGCGTACACGTACCGGATGGGTGCGCACACCACGACCGACGACCCGACGCGCTACCGGCTCTCCGACGACCTCGAGCGCTGGAAGCTCAAGGACCCGATCGCCCGCGTCGCGGCGTACCTGCGCCGCAACGGGGTCGCCGACGACGCGTTCTTCTCCGGCGTGGAGCAGGAGGCCGACGAGCTGGGCCACCGGTTGCGCGAGGGATGCAAGGCGCTGCCCGACCCGCAGCCGCTGAGCATCTTCGACCACGTCTACAGCGAGATGACCGAGGAGCTCGAGTCGCAGCGCGACGGGTTCGCGGCGTACCTCGCGAGCTTCGAGGGGGCGCACTGATGAGCGGGGCGACCCAGAGGATCACGCTCGCCAAGGGCCTCAACATGGGGCTGCGCAAGGCGATGGAGGACGACCCCAAGGTCCTGCTCATGGGTGAGGACGTCGGCAAGCTCGGCGGCGTCTTCCGGATCACCGACGGCCTGCAGAAGGACTTCGGCGAGGACCGGGTCATCGACTCGCCGCTGGCCGAGTCCGGCATCGTCGGTACGGCGGTCGGCCTGGCCCTGCGCGGCTACCGCCCCGTCGTCGAGATCCAGTTCGACGGCTTCGTCTACCCGGCGTACGACCAGATCGTCTGCCAGGTCGCGAAGCTCCAGTTCCGCAGCCAGGGCAAGCTGAAGATGCCGATGGTGATCCGGATCCCGTTCGGCGGCGGCATCGGCGCGGTCGAGCACCACAGCGAGAGCCCGGAGGCGCAGTTCGCGCACACGCCGGGCCTGAAGGTGGTCGCCTGCTCGAACCCGGTGGACGGCTACTGGATGATCCAGCAGGCCATCGCCTGCGACGACCCGGTCATCTTCCTCGAGCCCAAGCGGCAGTACCACGCCGACAAGGCCGACCTCGACGAGTCGGCGACGCCCGCGCCGCTGTTCACCTCGCGCGTCGTCCGGGCCGGCACCGACGCGACCGTGCTGGCCTACGGCCCGACGGTGAAGACCGCGATGTCCGCGGCCGAGGCCGCCGCGACCGAGGGCAAGTCGCTCGAGGTCATCGACCTGCGCACGCTCTCGCCGCTGGACATGAAGCCGGTCTACGAGTCCGTGCGCCGCACCGGCCGGGCGATCGTCGCGCACGAGGCCCACGTCAACCTCGGCATGGGCGCCGAGCTCGCCGCCCGCATCACCGAGGAGTGCTTCTACTCGCTGGAGGCCCCGGTGCTGCGCGTGGGTGCGTTCGACACCCCCTACCCCGCCTCGCGGATCGAGGAGGACTACCTCCCCGACCTGGACCGGGTGCTGGACGCCGTCGACCGCTCCCTCGCCTTCTGAACCTGGAGTTCTGACATGCCCGAGTACAAGCTGCCCGACGTGGGCGAGGGCCTCACCGAGGCCGAGATCGTCGCCTGGCACGTGCAGGTCGGCGACGTCGTCGAGATCAACCAGGTCGTCGTCGAGATCGAGACCGCGAAGTCGATCGTGGAGCTGCCCTCCCCGTTCGCGGGCGAGGTCACCGCGATCATGGTCGAGGTCGGGGTCACGGTCCCGGTCGGCACCCCGATCATCGCGATCGGCGAGCCCGCCGCGGGCTCGCCGGCGGCACCGGCCGAGATCGACCTCTCCAACCCGGCCGCCTCGGGTGGCGGCGAGGGCGAGTCGCTGGTCGGCCGCAACAAGGCCGACCGCGGCCCGGTCCGGCGCGCCCGCAAGGTCACCTCCGGCGCCGCCGCGGCGCACTGGCAGACCCAGGCGGCCTTCGAGCCGGGTGCGGCCCCGATGGTCGAGGCGGACGGGGCCGACGAGGCCGACGAGGCGCCGGTCCCGTCGACGCCGGCCGCCCCCGCGGCGGCCGCGTCGGTCCAGGTGCTGGCCAAGCCCCCGGTGCGCAAGCTGGCCAAGGACCTGGGGGTCGACATCAGCACGCTCACCCCGACCGGCCCGAACGGCACCGTGTGCCGCGAGGACGTCGAGTCGGCCGCGGGCGGCACTCCTGCCCCGGCCGCCCCGGCCCCCGCGCCGGCGGGTCGGGAGTACCGCGAGCCGATCAAGGGCGTGCGCAAGATGATGGGCCAGGCGATGGTCCAGTCGGCGTTCACGCTGCCGCACGTCACCGAGTGGGTCACCGTCGACGTCACCCGGACGATGGAGTTCGTCGAGCGGCTGAAGGCCCGGCGCGAGCTCCGCGACGTGAGGGTCTCGCCGATGCTCGTGCTCGCCCGTGCGGTGATGCTCGCCATGCGGCGTACGCCGGAGATCAACTCGTGGTGGGACGAGGCGGCCGGCGAGGTCGTCTTCAAGCGCTACGTGAACCTCGGCATCGCCGCGGCCACCCCGCGCGGCCTGGTCGTCCCGAACATCAAGGACGCCGAGGCGATGTCGCTGCCCGAGCTCGCGACCGCGCTCGGCGCGCTCGTCGACACCGCCCGCGCGGGGAAGACGCAGCCGGCCGAGATGAGCGGCGGCACGTTCACGATCACCAACGTGGGCGTCTTCGGCGTCGACGCCGGAACGCCGATCATCAACCCCGGCGAGTCCGCGATCCTGTGCTTCGGCGCGGTGAAGAAGCAGCCGTGGGTCGACGAGGCGACCGGCGAGATCGTCGCGCGCGACGTCACCACGCTGGCGCTGTCCTTCGACCACCGGCACATCGACGGAGAGAAGGGCTCGCAGTTCCTCTCCGACGTCGCCGGCATGATGCAGGACCCCGCCTCGGCGCTGCTGTTCTGATCGTCGAGTTGGGCCTCAGTCACGCTTGAGTTGGGTAGGAGTTCGCGACTCCGGCCCAACTCAACGGCGAACGAGGGCCAACTCAACGGCGGCGTTCGAAGGCGCCCAGGTCGACCCGGCCGGCGACGTGCCGGCGCTCCTGGCCGGCCGGGTGGACGTACTCCCAGCGCGGGCGCCACCGCTGCGGCACGCGCACGCCCCGGTCGATCGCCGGCGACCCCGCACGGAGGCGGAAGTCGTCGTGGGCCGGGTCGGCGAAGTGCCGCAGGCCGACCCGCCGGTTGCCCCTGGCCGGTACGCCGGAGAGCGTGGTCAGGTCGCCGGGACCGACCAGCAGGTTGTTGCGCAGCACGGCGCGGCTGCCCGCGTCCAGGCTCACGAACGTGCCCGTCGAGCGGCGGTTGACGAAGGTGTTGTTGACGACCCACAGCTGCTTCGAGCCGGTGAACCCCTCGGCGCCGTAGGAGACGAGGGCCGAGTTCTCCGAGTGCGGCCCCTGCACGATCGTGTTCCCGGCGACGAGCGAGCGACCGCCGTTCGGCAGGTCGATCGAGTAGCTCGCGGTGGAGTCGCGGTCGCTGACGAGGTTGCCGACGACGGTGTTCCGCGCGGCGCGGGACTTGAGCTCGTGGCCGGTGTCGGCGCCCCAGAGCCAGCTGCCGGTGACGGTGAGCGACCGCACCGCGCCGACGTAGATGTTGTGGGTGTAGCCGTCGCCCGCGCCGTTGCGGAAGAAACGCGACCGCCGGATGACGACGTCGCTGTCCGGCGCGGCCCCGGTCAGGATGCCGTTCTCGTTGTGGTGGAACCAGCTGCGGGTGACCGTGAGGTCGTCGCCCTCCTGGCGGATGCCGGCGCCGTTGCCGTCCGGCACTGCGGCGCCGCTGAACTCCAGCCGGTCGACGCTCGTGCGGTCGCCGGCGAGCACCCAGATCGCCTTGCCCTGGGCGCTCGCCCCGTCCGCCCGCAGGTGCGCGCGCCCCCCGGCGCCGCGCAGCGTCAGGTCGTCCTGCGTCCAGGTGGCCACGTCGCCGGCGTACGTCCCGGCGTCGATGAGCACCGTGTCGCCGTCGAGCGCGACCGCGGCCGCCGCGCTGGGCGTCCGCAGCTCCCGGTCCGGGCCGACCCGCCACGTGCGCGGCCCGCCGGCGTCGGCCGGCGCCAGGAGCGCGCCGGGCGCGAGGAGCGCGAGGCAGAGGACGGACCCGAGGACCACCGAGAGCGTGCGACGCATCGGCCCATTCTCCACACGGGGTCGACGACAGGCGCGGACCAGCGCGAGCACCAGGCTCTCGGTCACGGCGACGAGCTCGTCGACCACCACCGACTCCTCCGGCCCGTGGGCGAGGCGGACGTCGCCGGGACCGTAGTGCAGCGTGGGCACGCCGGCCGCGGAGTAGAGCCGGAGGTCGCTGCCGTACGGCGCACCCCGCTCGCGCGGCCGCGGTCCCCGGGTGACGTCGGCGTGCGCCGCGGCGACCAGGTCGTGCAGGGCGCCGTCGGCCTCGGCGTACTCCCCGCTGCCGCGTCCGTGGATCCGGCGCCCCTCGACGGTCGCCCTGAACGGGTCGTGGCGCCACTGCGCGAGGTCGCCGCTCGGCACGACGTCGACGTGGCCTTGGAGGACCAGCTCCGGCTCGCCCGGCCCGCTGGACGCGACCAGGCCCCACGCCTCCGTCCGCGTCGCCTCCCACCCGGGGAAGGCCGGGCCGGCGGTCAGCCGCGGCAGGTCGAGCTGCCACAGGTCGACGTCGAGTCCGAGCTCGCCGACCTGCTTGGCCAGCCGGTGCTGCACGTCGCACTCGGCGTCGGAGCCGCTCACCGACGGCACCGAGATCAGGTCGACGAGATCGCGGACGAGCTCGCGCTCGTCGACGAACGCGAGCGCCCGGAGCTCGAGGTCGCTGAGGTCGCGGTGGGACATGCGCGCACGCTAGTGCCGGGCGGCACACCCCGCAGGGTGATTGAGGAGATCTTCAGGGACGCGCTGTGGAGGCAGGTCTGCGCCCTCGTGAGCGCGGGTAGGAGACGCGCGTGGACAGGGTCGGGCCGTACCGCATCGTCCGCCGCCTCGGCAGCGGCGGCATGGGCGTCGTGCACGAGGCCTGGGACACCGCCCTGGAGCGGCCGGTCGCGCTCAAGGTGATCTCGCCACAGCTCGCCGACGACCCCGGCTTCCGCGGGCGGTTCACCCGCGAGGCGCGGCTCCAGGCCGCGCTCAGCTCCGAGCACGTGCTGCCCGTGTACGCGTTCGGCGAGGACGACGGCCGGCTCTGGATCGCCTCGCCCTATGTCCCCGACGGCGACCTCGGCCGGCTGCTGAAGCAGTACGGCGCGCCGCCGCGGCCGGTCGCGATCGACCTGATCGACCAGGTGGCCGCCGGGCTCGCCGACGCGCACGCCGCCGGGCTGGTGCACCGCGACATCAAGCCCGCGAACGTGCTGCTCCGTCGCGGCCCCCGCATCCGCGCCTACCTGGCGGACTTCGGCGTCGCCGGGCCGATCGGCAGCGTCCACGACGAGGCGGGCACGCCGGCCTACATGGCGCCCGAGCTGACCGCGGGCGGCGCCGCGGGCGTGGGGTCGGACGTCTACGCGCTCGGCTGCCTGCTCCGCGCGGTGCTCGCGCCCGGCGACTCGTTGCAGTCGGTGGTGGCCGTCGCGACGGCCGAGCGGCCCGACGACCGCTACTCCTCGGCCGCGGCGTTCCGGGAGGCGCTGACCGCGACGGCGCCGCGGCGGCGGCGCTGGTGGCTGGTCGCGGTCCCGATGGCGATCCTCCTCCTCGTCGTCGCGGCCGCCGGTGCCTGGGTCGTGTGGCGGGAACCCGATCCCGAGCCCTCGGGGCCGGCCGTCGACGTCGAGCGGCGCGCCGCCGACGAGCTCGCGGCGTCCCTCGAGCGGGTGATGACGCCGGCGCAGGCGGACTGCGCGGCGGCGTACCTGCTCGACGACCTGGGGTTCGCGGCGCTGGTGGACGCGGGCTTCTTCGCCCGGGACGGCGCGTTCCTGGACCCCGACCTCGCCGACGAGCCGGAGGTCAAGAGGTCGCTGACGGCGGCTACCGCCGCGTGCGCCTGAGGGGGAGCCTCTAGCTCGCTCCTCACGATGTAACGCGGGGTTAGAACGACTATGAACCCGTTCGAGCGGGGTGACCAGTCGTCGTAACCCCGCGTTACACGTAGCGGCGCGCGCGGTCCGCCGGCGACCCCGGCCCGGCGTCGAGCAACGCGGCGAGCTCGTGCTCCAGCACCGCGCCGACCCGCTGGCAGAAGGCCTCGGGCTCGTCGGCGGCGTCGGGGTGCTCGGTGACGAGCCGGTCCACGATGCCGCGTTCGCGCAGGTCGAGGGCGCGGACCTGCTGGGCGCGGGCCATCTCGGGGGCGTGGTCGAGGTCGCGGTGCACGATCGCGCTGGCGCCCTCGGGCGGGAGGGGCGAGAGCCAGGCGTGCTGGGCGGCGATCACCCGGTCGGCGGGCAGGAAGGCCAGCGCACCGCCGCCGTTGCCCTCGCCGAGCATCAGGCACAGCGTGGGCGCGCGGACGGTGATCAGCTCGCTCATGCAGCGCGCGATCTCGCCGGCCATGCCGCCGTTCTCGGCCTCGGCCGACAGCGCCGCGCCCTGGGTGTCGATGACGGTGACCAGGGGCAGGTTCAGCTCGGAGGCCAGCCGCATCCCGCGCTGGGCCTCGCGCAGCGCCTCCGGCCCCATCGGGTGCTCGGTCGTCTGGCCGCGCCGGTCCTGGCCGAGGAAGACGCACGGCGCCTGCCCGAACCGCACCAGCGCCAGCAGCAGGCCCGGGTCGTGCTCGCCCTGGCCCGTGCCGTTGAGCGGGATCACGTCGCTGGCGGCGTACTTCAGCAGGCGGCGTACGCCGGGGCGGTCGGTGCGCCGCGACCGCGTGACCGCGTCCCAGGTCTCGACATCCGGGAGCGGCGAGAGCGGGACCCGCGCGGGCACCGGCTTGATGCCGTGCCGCGGCGCGAGGATGACCGCGAGCGCGCGGTCGAGGATGCCGGCGATCTCCTCCGGCGGGAGCACGGCGTCGATGATGCCGCGGGTGTAGAGGTTCTCGGCCGTCTGCACGCCCTCGGGGAAGGGCCTGCCGTAGAGCGCCTCGTAGACGCGCGGGCCGAGGAACCCGATCAGCGCGCCGGGCTCGCCGACGGTGACATGGCCGAGCGAGCCCCACGACGCCATCACGCCGCCGGTCGTGGGGTGGCGGAGGTAGACGAGGTAGGGGAGACCGGCGTTCTTGTGCGCGGCGACGGCCGCGGTGATCCGGACCATCTGCACGAACGCCGGCGTGCCCTCCTGCATCCGGGTGCCACCGCTGACCGGGCCGGCGAGCAGCGGCAGGCCCTCGCGGGTCGCCCGCTCGATCGCCGTGACGAGCCGGTCCGCGGACGCGCGGCCGATCGACCCGGCGAGGAACCGGAACTCGCCCATCACCACCGCGACCCGGCGGCCCTTCATCAGGCCCTCGCCGGTGAGCACCGACTCGTCGACGCCGCTCTTCTCCCGCGCGGCGGCGAGCTCGGCGGCGTACTCCTCCGAGAGGGCGCCGTACGCCGGCGGCGTGTCCCACGACGTCCACGACCCCTCGTCGAGGACGAGGTCGATGAGCTCGGCGGCGGACAGGCGGCGCGTCATCCCCGGAGGATACGAGGTCGCGCGGCGAGGGCGAATGACGGCCGGCCGCCTCCCCGCTCGTCAGCCCCTCGCCGCACGACCTCGATGCCACTCCGCCAGCAGCGCGGCCTCGCGGGCGCATGACATTCCGCTCACGGGTGCGCCCTCGGTCGCCCGCACCCACGCCAGGGACGGCGCCGGGTCGTGGCTGCCGAGTCCGTCGTGCTCCGGCCGCGGCAGCCACAGCGGCAGCGACTCCGGGCCCATCCAGGACTCGACGCCCTGCGCGGAGAGGAACTCCTGCGGCACCCACACCAGGGTGGCGTCGCTGCTCACGCCGACGGCGGCCTGCGCGAGGAGGTCGCGGATCGGCAGCACCTCGCCGACGCCGTCGTAGTCGCCGGAGGTACGCCGCTCGGCGCAGCCGACGATCCACGCGGCCAGGTCGCGCACGTCGATCACCTGCATCTCGTCCTCCGGGTCGCCACCCGCGAGGACCTCCCCGCCGTCGGCCAGCCGCACCGGCCAGTAGGTGAAGCGCCCGGTCGGGTCGCCGGGGCCGACGATGAGGCCGGGCCGGACCACCGTCCACGAGGCGGCGCCGTCGCGCACGACCTGCTCGCAGGCGACCTTCATCGGGCCGTACGCCTCCGGATCCACGGAGAGGTCGACGTCCGCGGGCTGGGCGTCGCGCGACCTCGTGGCCGCGCGCGAGGGCGTCGGCGGCGACCGCCCGGGAGAGGAACACCGAACCGCCGAGCACCAGGATCTTCACCCGGCCGACCTCTCGGAGCCGGGCCGCAGGGGCAAGCGATTCAGCCCAGGGCGGACGTCAGACGCCGACGTCGTCCCAGCCGAGCATCGCGGCCACCTCGTTGCCGAGCGTCATCGGGCTGAAGGGCTTCGAGATCACGCCGACCACCGCCATGTCGTCCCACGCCTGGTTCTCGCCGACCTGGAGCTTGGCCGTCAGCAGGATGACCGGGATGTCGCGGGTGCGCTCGTCGGCCCGCAGCGCCTGGAAGGTCGCCCGGCCGTCCATGACCGGCATCATCAGGTCGAGGAGCACGGCGTCCGGCTGGTGCTCGCGGGCCAGGTCGACCGCCGCCGCGCCGCCGTTGGCGGCGAGCACGTGCCACTTCGCGACGAGCTCGAGCGCCATCTTCGTGACCTCGCGCACGGAGTCGTCGTCGTCGACGATGAGGACCGTCGGGGTCCTCACGCCGGGTCCCCGAAGGTGCCGACGTAGTAGGTCTGCCGGTCGACCGGGACCACGGTCACGTCCCCGGTCTGCTCGAGGGCGCGGGCGGCGTGCTCGCCGAAGGCGAAGCTCTCGTCGTTGAACGCGCAGATGTCCCAGCCGACCACCGCGCGGGCCTCGGCCAGGCCCAGGCCCATGCTGTGGACCAGGGCCTGGAACACCCGGGCCTGCCGGTGCTCGGCCTGCACGAGCGCGAAGCCGATGTAGTAGACCGCGCCGCGGGCGAAGGCCTCGGGGTAGTGGTGGGCGAAGTACGCCGGGCTGATCCATGGGACGGTCTCGAGGTGCCGGGTCAGCGTCGAGAGCCCGATCGGCACGCCCTCGCTCCAGGCGACGTGCTTCTCCACGCGCGGGTCGTGCATCTCCTCGAGGAACTCCTCGCGGTGCAGCAGCTGGCGGGCCACCGCCCGGGCCTCGAGCGCGCCGAAGGCCTCGCGGTAGAGGCTGTGGAAGGTCTCGGCCAGGGCCGGGTCGAGCTCGGTCTCGACGCTCACGTGCAGCTGCTGGCCGATGGTCACGGCGTACTCCACTCCGCGGTGGCGTACGCCGCGATGGCCAGGGCACAGACCGGCAGGTCGGTGCAGTGCGCGGAGACGATGGCCGTGCTGACCTCGCCGAAGTCGATGCCGCGGTGCTCGGCGAGGTCGGTGAGGCTGAGCCGGATCTGCTCCTCGACCGACTCCGGGGTCCCGCCGTGGTGCTCGACGAACAGTCCGCCGATCGTCGGGTGGATCGCCCACCCGAGACCGGCCGAGACGACCTCGCCGGGATGGTCGGCGTACGCCACCGCCTCGACGCAGTAGAGGCGGTCGCCGTGCCCGCCGCGCACCGGCTCGCCGTCGCGGATGACGGTGCTGCCGGGCGGGATGACCGACGAGAGCGGGATCAGGTTGAAGTTGGCGACCCCCGCCTGGAGCAGCGCGTGGTCGAACGCCGACAGCAGGGTGCGGCCCGTGCCGACGGCGGTGCGGACGGCGATGTCGAGCTTGTTCACGACGGTGTTTCCTCCTGCTGGACGTGCTGGTGGCTGGCGCGGGCCGCGCGTGCCGAGGGCAGTGTCAACATCACCGTGGTGCCGGCGCCGAGCTCGCTCTCGGCCCAGATCCGGCCGCCGTGGCGCTCGACGATCCCGCGGCTGATGGCCAGCCCGAGGCCGGTGCCGCCCATCTGCCGGGCGTCGGACGAGTCGACCTGCTCGAAGCGCTGGAAGATCGCATCCAGCTTGTCCTCCGGGATCCCCCGGCCCTCGTCACGCACCCGGAACAGCACGTGCCCGCCGCCGTCGGTCTGCGCGTCGAGCTGGACCACTGTTCCGGTGTCGGAGAACTTGATCGCGTTGCTCAGCAGGTTCGTGAGCGTCTGCACGATGCGGTCGGCGTCCGCGAGCACGCGACCCGTGCTGGGCCCGACGACGACGCGCACGCCGGTGGTGTCCGCGAGGCCCGCCATCTCGGTGGCGGACCGGGTCAGCAGGTCGGCCGCGTCGACCGGCACCGCGTCGACGGGCCGGTCGCCGGACTCGATGCGCTCGAGGTCGAGGATGTCGTTGATCAGGCGGGTCAGCCGCTCGCTGCTCTCGGCCGCGATCGCGGTCATCGAGCGGGCCTGCGGGGTCAGCTCGCCGAGGACGCCGCTGGAGAGCAGGTCGAGCGAGCCGCGGATCGACGTGAGCGGGGTGCGCAGCTCGTGGCTGACCACCGAGAGGAACTCGTTCTTCATCCGGTCGACCTCGCGCCGCTGGGTGACGTCGCGGAACACCACCACGGCGCCGCGCGGCAGGTCCTCGTCGACCAGCGGGCTGGCGGTGATCTCGACGTCGAACGTGGTCGCGTCGGACCGGACGTAGACGTCCTCCTTGGCGGCGGTCACGATGCCGGAGCGGATCGCCTCGGCGATGTAGCAGCCCTCGTAGGAGTACGCCGTCCCGTGCTCGTCGGGGGCGTGGAAGACGTCGTGCGCGACGCGGCCGAGCAGCTCGTCGGCGTCGTACCGCAGGGCGGAGGCGCCGGCCGGGTTCACGAACGTGATCCGTCCCTCGGCGTCGACGCCGTAGATGCCGTCGCCCACCGAGGTCAGCAGCACCTCGGTCTGCCGGGCGAGCCGGCGCAGGTCGGCGGTCTGCGCCTCGACCCGATCCTCCAGGTCCCGGCGCAGGGTCCGGTTGTCGATGGTGAGCAGGATCTGCCGGGTGGCGGCGGCGAGTGCCATCATCAGCCACAGGGCGGCGGTGGCGTAGCCGAGCCGGCCGTCGGAGCCGAGCGCCACCTGTACGGTCGCCGCGACCATCAGCACCGCGTAGACGAGGATCGCGTCGCGCACCTGGGTCGGCGCGTCGACCGCGTCGACCGCGTCGGGGGTGTCGGTGGCGACGCTGGGATACCACGCGGCCAGCGCCAGCAGCACGTAGCCGACGATCCAGCCGAGGTCGAGCAGCGTGCCGAACTCGAACTCGCCCTGCGCAGCCAGCACGGCGAAGGGCAGGTCCGCGGCGGCGTACGCGAGGAAGCCCAGCGCCAGGAGGAGCAGGGCCCGCCGGTCCGACCCGCGGCTGCGCAGCACGAGCAGCAGCGCGACGACGACGAGCACGACGTCGAGCACCGGGATGAGCAGCGTGGCCAGCTGCGAGGCGGACCCGCGGGTCTGCTCGAGCAGCTCGGAGTAGACCAGGCTGCTGGCGACGATGAGCACGGCGCCGCCGATGACCAGGCCGTCGAGGGTCATCACGACGAGGTCGATGCCCCGGCGGCGGACGCTCGGGAAGCCCAGCACCGCGAGGATGCACAGCACCAGGGCCACGGTGATGGTCAGGTTGCTGAACGCGCTCGGCGAGGTCACGGGGTCGGAGCCGACGGCGGTCGCCCACACGTTGCCGGCGATCGCGATCAGCGCGCCGCTCATGATCAGCAGCCAGGAGCGGCGGCGGCGCCCGATGGTGCGGCGGGCGCGCAGCCAGCAGCTGACCGCGGTGAACGCGCCGCTCAGCACCAGGCCGAGTGCGCTGGCCGACAGGCGCACCTCCGGGGCCGTTCCGGGCGCGAGCAGGACGGCGAAGCCGGCGCACGTGACCACGGACACGGCGAGAACGCCCCGGAAGCGCCGTCGGTGACGTTCCCATGGCATCGTGGGTCGTCCCGACCGGCTGGCCTGGTGCATGTCCTCCCCGGATTTTGCGGTTCGCGCCTGGTGCAAGCAGGTCGATGCTACCGGTGCCCGGTCATTCGCGTGGTGAATCCTCGGCCCGCAGCCAGGTCTCGAAGAACCCGGTGAGGTCCTCGCCCGTCTGCTCCGACCACCAGCCGGTGATGTCGTCGTAGGTGGCGTTGCCGTTCTCGTTGCTCTCGGGCCACTCCCGGACGAGCCGCCAGAACTCCTCGTCGCCGATCCGCCGGCGCAGCTCGTTCCACATCACCGCGGGGATGTAGTAGACGTTGCCCGAGGCGAAGGCGTCCGGGCGGTAATCCGCCGGCGGCCCGTACTGCGCCCGCAGCCCCACGTCGAGGGCGGCCCACTCGGCGAACAGCCGGTGCATGGACTTCGGCCCGTGCTCGGCCATCCAGGCGCCCTGGAGGAAGGTCGCCATCCCCTCGTTCATCCAGACGTCGCGCCAGTCCAGCGGCGTCACTGTGTCGCCGTACCAGTGGTGGGCCAGCTCGTGCACGATCACCGCGGGCGCCGTGGCGTAGGCCGTGTCGCCGAGCGTGATCATCGTCTGGGTCTCCATGCCGCTGCGCGACGGCACCACCACGAACCCCAGGCGGTCGAAGGGGTACGGGCCCAGCCGCTCCTCGAGCCAGGCCAGGCCGGCCGGCGCCGCGCGCAGCCGCTCGACGAGGTCGGCGCGGCCGCGGGGGACCCAGTAGGAGATCGGGACGCCGGACGGCGACGTGTCGGTCGTCTCCTCGAAGTCGCCGAGCGCGACCGTCACGAGGTACGACGCCGCCGGCTCGTCGAGGTGCCACCGGCTGACCGACAGCCCGTCGACGGTCTCCCGCGACCGCAGCTCGCCGTTGGCGACGCCGACCATCGGCGGTGGGACCCGCAGCGTGATGTCGTAGAGCGCCTTGTCGGACGGCTGGTCGTTCACGGCGTACCAGCTGTAGGCGCCGAACGGCTCCTGCATGGTCCACACGCCGCCACCCGGCACGACGGTCCAGCCGGTGTGCGAGAAGTCGCCGCGCTGGACCGGCGCGCGGACCGGCGCCGGAGTGCCGGAGTAGCTGAGGGAGGCGGTGTACTCGCCGTTCTCCTCGACCGGGTGCTCGACGATGAGGTCCTTGCCGTCGTGCTCGAAGGTGGTGTCGGTCCCATCGACGGTGACCGCGCCGACGACGAGCGGCTCGCCGAGGTCGAGCTGGAACTCGTCGGCGTCGGCGGTCGCGCGGAAGGTGAGCGTCTCGACGCCGTCGAGACGCTCGGCATCGGGGTCCCAGGTCAGCGTGAGGTCGTAGTGGAGGGCGTCGATCCCGGGGTCGCCGACGTCGGGGTAGACCTCGTCCTCGACGGGCGTGCTGTAGCCCTCGTCGACGTCACCGGTGGGCTCCGGCGCCGGCTCGTCGGCGCCGGACGTGCAGCCGGCGAGGAGCAGCGCGGTCACCGTGAGGGCAGCCGCAGCGGCTCTCATCCCTCACCGCGCAACAGGGGCCGGGCGAGCTTGCGGCCGTGGTGGATCTGCGCCTTGATCGTGCCGAGGGGCGCGCCCACCTGCTCGGCGATCTCCTCGTAGGAGAGCCCGTAGACGTCGCGCAGCAGCAGCGGCTCCACGAACTGCGGGTGGTCGCGCTCGATGGTCTCCATCGCCTCGAGCAGGTCGAGGCGGGTGCCGGCGATGACGCTGGTGGTGCGGGGGTCCGGCCGGTCGAGCGGGCCGACGTCGAGCGGGTCGGCGGCGGTCGCCTGGTTCTTCATGCGGCGGTACGTCGAGCGCGCGCTGTTCACCGCGACCACGTGCATCCACGTGGTGAACCGGCCCCGGCCGCCCCAGGAGCCGATCTTGCCGGCGATGTTGATCAGCGCCTCCTGGCAGGCGTCCTCGGCGTCGGGCAGGTGAGGCAGCACGCCGCGACAGACGTTGAGGGCGCGTGGCCGGATCGCCGCGAGCAGCGCCTCCAGGGCGTCGCGGTCCCCGTCCTGCGCGCGGCGCGCGAGGTCGTCGATCTCGTCCGCCGTCAGTGCCTCGATCGCCACGCAGACCACCCTTCCCCGTTGCCCGAACCCTAGTCAGGCGACGGGGAAGGGTGATCGAAGCGTTACTTGACCTCCGAGCGGAGCACGGCGACCAGGCCGGCCGCCATCGGGATCACGAGCCAGAACAGGCCGGTCACCGCGAGCTGCAGCCAGCTCTCGCCGGTCATCGAGGAGGCGTCGGTCAGGTAGCCCTGCGCGAAGTTGAAGTCGACCCACGGCTGCGCGCGCTCGAACCAGTCCTGGGTGGCCGCGAGCACCGAGGTGATCGTGGCCAGGACGAACGAGAACACGAAGTACCCGACGATCGCGCCGGCGGAGTTGCGGAACACCACGCCGAGCATGAAGCCGATCAGCATGTTGATGATCTGGAACAGGACCAGGCCGGCGAAGTCGCCACCGGTGATGTCCCAGACGGGGTCGACGCCGACGATCGCCGCGCCGAGCAGGTTGCCGAGCGCGCCGATGCCGAAGGCGAGCAGCATCGAGGCCACGCCGACGCCCAGTGCCACCGCGAGCTTGGCGCGGATGACCCGGCCGCGGTGCGGCACCAGGGTGAACGACGTGAGGCCGGTGCGCTGGCTCCACTCGCTGGTGATCGACAGGACCGCGATCACCGGCAGGATGATCGCCATCGGGATCCCGATCGCCGCGCCGAAGGTGTCGTAGGCGATCGCGTCGTCCGGCGCGAAGAGGATCACCGCGGCGGTCGTCAGGGCCGCGAGGATGCCCACACTGGCCAGCAGCCAGAAGCCGGAGCGGGTGTCGAACGACTTGCGCAGCTCGACGGACACGATCCGCGACATCGGGATCCGGGCAGGGGCCGGTCGCGCGGGGCTCTCGGCCTCGGTCCGGACGGCCTCTTCGACAACGCTGGCAGTCATGCCGCCACTCCTTCTCTCTGGGTCTCTGCGGTGAGCTCGAGGAACATCTCCTCGAGGCCGGCGCCGTCGGCGGCGCGCAGCTCGGACAGGGCGACGCCGGCGGCGAGCGCCAGGTCGCCGACGACGTGGGGGTCGGCCTCGACGCGGAGGCCGCCGGTGCCGCCGGTGCCGGACACCTGGGTGTGGGCCAGGCCGGCGGCCACGAGGGCGCGGGTCAGCGTCGGCACGTCGCGGGTGCGGACCAGGGTGCCCGCGGTGGCGAGCAGCTCGGCCTTGGTGCCCTGGGCGACGATCCGGCCCTGGCCGATGACCACCAGGTCGTCGGCGATGACCTCGATCTCGTGCAGCAGGTGGCTGGAGAGCAGGACGGTGCCGCCCTGGTCGGCGTACCCGCGGAGCAGGTCGCGCATCCACCGGATGCCGGCGGGGTCGAGGCCGTTGGCGGGCTCGTCGAGGACGAGGACCTCGGGCTCGCCGAGCAGCGCGGTCGCGATGCCGAGCCGCTGGCGCATGCCGAGGGAGTAGTTGCGGACCCGCCGGCCGGCCTCGGTGGGGGTGAGGCTGACCCGCTCGAGCATCTCGTCGACGCGGCCCCTCGGCAGCCCCATGGTGTGGGCGGCGACCGTGAGGATCTCGCGCCCGGTGCGGCCCGCGTGCTGGGCGGAGGCGTCCAGCAGGACGCCGACCTCGAGGCCGGGGTTCGGCAGGTCGGCGTACCGCCGTCCGCTGATCTCGGCGTGGCCCGAGGTGGCCGGCGTCAGGCCGACCATGATCCGCATGGTGGTGGACTTCCCGGCCCCGTTGGGGCCGAGGAAGCCGGTGACGCGGCCGGCGCGCGCCGTGAAGCTGACATCGTCGACGGCGCGGAAGCCGCCGTAGGTCTTGGTGAGTGAGTCGACCGTGATCATGGGCCAACCCTCGCGGCCGCCGGGGCGCCCCCACATCGGGGAGAGCCGGCCGCCCGCCCCTGACCCGACCCTGATGTCTCTCGGGGTCGGACCCGGACTCCCTGATAATGGGCCGGTGTCCATGCCCACCCGTCTCGGCCGGTACGCCGTGCGTCGCCGGATCGGGTCCGGCGGCTTCGCGACCGTGTGGCTCGCCTACGACGAGCAGCTCGACTCGCCGGTCGCGGTGAAGGTGCTCGCCGAGAACTGGACCGAGGACGTCGCGGTCCGGCAGCGGTTCCTCGAGGAGGGGCGGTTCCTGCGCAAGGTCGAGTCGCCCTACGTCGTCAGCGTGTACGACGCCGGCGAGCTCGACGACGGGCGGCCCTACCTGGTGATGTCCTACGCCGACCAGGGCACGCTCGCCGACCGGCTCGAGGTCGAGGGCCTGACGCCGGCCCAGGCGATGGAGGTCGTGCGGCAGGTCGGCGCGGGCCTCCAGGCGCTGCACGAGCGCGGCGTCCTGCACCGGGACGTGAAGCCGGCCAACGTGCTGTTCCGGACCGATGCCGGCGACTCCACGACCGTGCGCGCGATGGTCGCCGACCTCGGCCTCGGCAAGGCGCTCGACATGTCCTCGCGGCTGACGATGATCGCCGGCACGCCGACGTTCGTGGCACCCGAGCAGGCGCAGGGCGAGCCGCTCGACCCGCGTGCGGACCAGTACTCCCTCGCCGCGCTCACCTACCTGCTGCTGAGCGGCCGGGCGCCGTACCGGCACGCCTCGCTGGCCGCCGCGGCCGCCCCCACCGCGCCGCCGCCGATGTCGAGCGGCGACCGGACGGTGCCCGAGACGGTCGAGGCCGTGGTCCGGCGGGGGCTCTCGGTCGACCGCGAGGACCGCTGGCCCGACGTGGCGGCGTACGTCGCCGCGCTGGAGGCCGCACTGGAGGCCGAGCTCGGCGAGGACGTCGGCGGCGCGGCGCCGGCGGCCTGGCTGCCGCTCGACCCGAACCTGACCCAGCCGGGCGCCCGGCCGACCCCGCTGATCTCCCACGACCCGCTGCCGGCGCCGGTGCCGCCGAGGGCCGGCCGCGCGCGGGTGCTGGCCGGGGTGGCCGCCGGGCTGGCGGTGCTCGTGGCCGCCGGGATCGGGGGCTACCTGCTCCAGCAGCGCGGAGAGGCCGACGCCACGCTCAGCGACCGGACCGGGCAGCTCTACGTGACGGTGCCGGGCGACTGGGAGCGCACGGTCGCGCCGCGCGGCTGGCGTCCGCCGACGACCGACGGGGAGTACCCCGCGCTCTCGGTCGGCACCAGCGACGACTGGGTCGAGGACGCGGGCGCCGAGGGCATCTTCGTCGGCCTCCTCCCGGGCACCGAGCTCCCCGACCCGGTGCCGCAGCACCCCGAGTGCGCTCGCGCCCAGGAGCCGGTGGACGCGACGGTCGACGGGGACGCCTCCCGGACGGTGCTCTTCACCGGGTGTCCGGGCGGCGGCGTCGTCGTCGAGCGGGTGGTCCGGGTCGCCGAGAACCGGCTGCTCTGGGTGCAGATCCGCAGCGACGACCGCGCGACGGCGTACACCGTCCTCGACGACGTCGACACGCGCGGGATCTGAGGGAGCGGCGCCTCAGCCCTCGACCTTCCGGATGCTCGCGGCGACGTGCTCGAAGAGGTCGGTCAGGCCGGGCACGTCGACCTTGCGGCCCACGACGCTCATCTCGAACGTCGCCTCGGTGCTGCCCGGTCGGGTGGTCCAGAAGAACCGGTTGAAGCGCTGGGTCCGGGCTTCGGGATCGCGGTAGGAGAAGGAGATCGAGTCCTCGTCCTCCTCGAGGACGACCACGTCGTCGTAGGCCAGCAGGAACGCCGCCTTCTTCTGCTCGACCATCTCCTCGGTCGTGCGGTTCTCGTTGACGAGCTTCACCCGCATGCTGAAGCCGCCGACGACCGGCTCGTCCGGTGGCCGCCAGCGCAGCTCGTCGCGGTCCACGATGGTCATCACCCAGCCCGCCGGCGCGTCGTAGGACCACTGGAAGTACGGCGGCGACCCGAAGAGCCGCCGGGTGTAGTCGAGCCCGGTCCGGAGCATGGGGTAGTCGATGTCGGGCGCGAACGGCGGGGTCGGGAGCACCGGGATCGACGGCGACTGCGCCGGGACCGGCCGCGCCCTCGTGGCCTGCGCCGGGTCCTCGTGGCGCAGCAGCCCGACGCCGTACCCGGTGGCCCCGCCCACGAGCACGAGCGCGAGCGCCAGCCCGATCCACCGCACCCTCACGCGAAGGAGGGTAACCAGAAGCGTCCGGTGTGACAGTTCTGTGCGAGAGTGGCGACAATCCGTCACAGGGAGATCCGATGTCCGCGACCGCCGCCCTCTTCGACCGCCACCGCGAGCGCCTCGACGCCGCGGTCGCCGCCTGCGCCAGCCGTGCGTACTACTCCGCCTTCGACGAGTCGCCGTCGCCGCGGGTGTACGGCGAGGAGGCGGCCGGCGCCGGCCAGGCGGCCTTCGAGGCCCGGCTGGGCGGCGCGTTCCCGCTCTCCACCCCCGGCGCGTCGGGCGTCGTGGCGACCGAGCGGTCGCCGTTCGGCTTCGACCTCGGCGTGACCTACCCGCGGGCGGTGGACGTCGATGCACTCCTGTCGGCGGCGCGTGCTGGCATGAGGGCGTGGCGGGACGCCGGTCCCGACGGACGGACGGGGGTGTGCCTGGAGATCCTCTCCCGGCTGCACACGCGCATCTTCGAGCTGGCCAACGCGGTGCAGCACACGAGCGGGCAGGCGTTCGTGATGGCGTTCCAGGCGGGTGGGGCGCACGCGCTGGACCGCGCGCTGGAGGCGATCGCCTACGCGTGGACCGAGATGACCCGGACGCCGGCGACCGCGCTCTGGGAGAAGCCGGGCCGCGGCGAGCCGCTGCGCATGGAGAAGACGTTCACGGTCGTGCCGCGCGGCGTCGCGCTGGTGATCGGCTGCAACACCTTCCCCACCTGGAACTCCTGGCCGGGGCTGTTCGCCTCGCTGGTGACCGGCAACCCGGTCGTGGTGAAGCCGCACCCCCGGGCCGTGCTGCCGCTCGCGATCACCGTCGAGGCCTGCCAGCAGGTGCTGGCCGAGGCCGGGTTCGACCCGAACCTGGTGACGCTCGCGGCCGAGGAGCCCGACGACCGGCTGGCCGCGACGCTGGCGACCCGGCCCGAGGTCAAGCTGGTCGACTTCACCGGCGGCAACGCCTTCGGCGACTGGCTCGAGGAGCACGCGCGCCAGGCGACGGTCTTCACCGAGAAGGCCGGCGTGAACACGGTCGTGGTCGACTCGACGTCGGACTTCGGCGCGATGTGCCAGAACCTGGCGTTCTCGTTCTCGCTCTACTCGGGCCAGATGTGCACCGCGCCCCAGAACGTGTACCTGCCGGCGAGCGGCGTCGCGACCGAGGACGGCGTGAAGACGCCCGCGGAGGTCGCGGCCGGGATCGAGGCCGCCCTCGGGCGGTTGCTCGGCGACGACGCCCGCGCGGTCGAGCTGCTCGGCGGCATCGTCAACGACGGCGTGGTCGACCGCCTGGGCACGGCGAGCCGCCGCGGTGACGTGCTCGTCGGGAGCCGTGAGGTGCGCCATCCGTCGTACGAGAACGCGACGGTGCGCACGCCCACGCTGCTGCGGCTGACCGCGGCGGACGCCGACGTCTACGAGTCGGAGTGCTTCGGCCCGGTCGCCTACCTCATCGAGACCGGTGGCACCGACGAGTCGATCGCGCTGTTCCGCGACACCGTCCAGCGCCATGGCGCGATGACGGCCGCCGTCTACTCGACCTCCGACGAGGTCGTCGAGCAGATGCGCGAGGCCGCGCTCGACGCCGGCGTCGCGCTGTCGGAGAACCTGCTCGGCGGGGTGTTCGTGAACCAGTCGGCGGCGTTCTCCGACTTCCACGGCACCGGTGCCAACCCGGCCGCGAACGCGTCGTACACCGACGGCGCCTACGTCGCCTCGCGGTTCCGGGTGGTGCAGTCGCGCCGCCACGTGTGAGGAGGCGGATCTCGCCGCCGCCGCCGCCGATTCACCACGGTAGGCGGGTGAGCTGGCACTCCCCGCGGTGGGTACGCCGCGGGAAGTGACGAGTCACCTGCCTACCGTGATGATTTGCCAGCGGAGGCGCGGGAGGTCTGTCGATTTCGGAGCCCCGCATTCGTGGAGGTGGTGAGAGCCCTTCCACCGAGGAGACGAGATGACCGACGCGAAGAGCCGCTGGCTGGCGCTGTACGTGCTGTGCCTCGGCGACCTGATGATCGTGCTGGACTCGAGCATCGTGAACGTCGCGCTGCCGTCCATCCAGGAGGACCTGGGCTTCTCCCAGTCCGCCCTGGCGTGGGTGGTGAACGCGTACCTGCTGACCTTCGGCGGCTTCCTGCTGCTGTCGGGCCGGCTGGGTGACCTGCTCGGCAACAAGCGCGTGCTCCTGGGCGGCGTCGTGTCGTTCACGGTCGCGTCGGTGGCCTGCGGGCTCGCGCCGTCCGCCGGGTGGCTGGTCGTCGGCCGGGCCGTGCAGGGCCTGGGCGGCGCCGCGGTGTCCGCGGTCGCGCTGGCGCTGATCATGGGCCTGTTCTCCGACCCGGGCGAGCGGGCGAAGGCGATGGGCGTCTTCGGCTTCGTGATGTCCGGCGGCGGCGCCGTGGGGGTGCTGCTCGGCGGCGCGCTGACCGGACTGTTCTCCTGGCACTGGATCTTCCTGGTGAACGTCCCGGTCGGCATCGGCGTGTGGATCTCCGCCCGCCGGGTCCTCCCGGCCGACGAGGTGGTCGGCGAGGGCCCGCGCATCGACGTCCTCGGAGCCGTGCTGGTGACCGGCGCGCTGATGCTGTCGGTCTACGGCATCGTCAGCGAGCGCTGGGCGCTGCTCGGCGCGAGCGCCCTGGTCCTCGCGGTGTTCGTCCTCTGGGAGGCCCGGGTCGCCGAGCCGCTGGTGCCGCTGCGCCTCTTCCGCCTCCGCAACGTCGTCGTCTCCCAGGTGGTCGGCGTCCTCTGGGCGGCCGCGATGTTCGCCTGGTTCTTCCTGGCCGCGCTCTACCTCCAGCAGGTGCTCGGGTACGGCGCGCTCGAGGTCGGCCTCGCGTTCATCCCGACCAGCGTGGTGATGGCGGTCTGCTCACTGCGGGTGAGCGATCGGCTGGTGATGCGGTTCGGCATCCGGCGACCGCTGGTCGCCGGCCTCGGGATGGCGGCCGCGAGCCTGGCGCTGTTCTCCCGCGCTCCCGTCGGCGGCAGCTTCCTCGTCGACGTCCTGCCCTCGATGATCCTGCTCGGCGCCGGTGCCGGCATCGCCTTCAACCCGGTCCTGCTGGCCGCGATGGGCGACGTCGAGCCGCACGAGTCCGGCTTGGCCTCCGGCGTCGTGAACACCTCGTTCATGATGGGTGGTGCGCTCGGCCTCGCCGTGCTGGTCAGCATCTCGACGACCCGCACCGAGTCCCTCGCCGCGTCGGGCTCGGCCCCGCTCGAGGCCCTCAACGGGGGCTTCCAGCTGGCCTTCGCCGCCGGTGCCGCCTGCGCCCTGGTCGCCGCGGTCGTCGGTGGCGCCCTCCTCCGCCCGAAGCCGATGGTGCTGCCGGAGGACGCCCCGAGCGGTGAGCCCTGCCCCGAGGCCGCCTGAGCCGGTACCCACGGGCGATCCTGTCGTCCGGACCCGCCCTGGACGACAGGATCGTCCGTGGGTAGGCCCACGATCAGTCGCCCGTCAGCGGAGCCCGCGCGACCGGACAGCTCATGCACCGCGGTCCGCCGCGGCCGGATCCGAGCTCGGAGCCGGCGATCCGCACGACCTCGATGTCGGCGTCCTCGAGGCGGGCGTTGGTCTCGGCGTTCCGCTCGTAGGCGACCGCGACGCGAGGGGCGATGGCCAGGGTGTTGTTGCCGTCGTCCCACTGCTCGCGCTCGGCGGTGACGGGGTCGAGGCCGGTGTCGATCTGGTGCAGCGTGTCGATCTCCATCGCCTTCGCGGCGGCGACGAGGAACGGCTCGGCGTCGGCCACGCGCAGCTCCAGCTCGCGGCCCTCCTCGGCGGCCTCCTCGGCGGCGTCCGCGGCGCCGGCCGCGGTGACGGCGTACGCCGTGAGCGAGTGCGCGACGTTCGGGTACATCACGATCTTGTCGACGTCGACCATCGTGCAGACCGTGTCCAGGTGCATGGTGGCCCGCTCCTGGGTGATGGGCACGGCGAGCACGGTGTGCGCGAGACCGTCCTGGAACGCCTGTCGCGCGAACCGCTCGGCGCCGGCCGGGGTGGTGCGCTCGCCGACGCCGACGGCGATCACGCCGGGGGCGAGGAGGAGGACGTCGCCGCCCTCGACGTGCTCGTGGGACCAGCCGTGGATCTTGCGGGTGCCGCGGAAGCGCGGGTGCTCGGTGTAGATCAGCTCGGTCAGCTGGGTCTCCCGCGCGCGGGCGGGCATGGCCAGCGAGGTGATCGCGACCCGGTCCCGCACCCAGACCGACGAGTCGCGGGTGAAGAGCAGGTTCGGCAGCGGGTCGATGAGGAAGGCGTCGCTGGGGAGCAGCGAGGTCACGAGGCCGAAGCCGCCGCGGACCTCGTCGTTGCGGATGCCGGAGGTGAGGTAGCCGGTGAGCTCCGCGGGTGACGCGTCGCCGAGGAGGTCGGCGAGGTAGCCGCGGAGCGTGTCGCCGAGGTGCAGTCCGGCGAGCGCGGTCGTGATCGCGTGCGCGCGGGCCTCGTCCTGCTCGAGCGTCTCGGTGAGCAGGTCGGTCAGGTAGAGCACCTCGGTGCCGCGGTCGCGCAGCGCCTGGGCGAACGCGTCGTGCTCGTCCTGCGCCCGTGCCACCCACGGGATGCCGTCGAACAGCAACCGGTCGTTGTTGCGTGGCGTGAGCCGCTTCAGCTCGTTCCCGGGCCGGTGGAGCAGGACTGTCTCGAGGGTTCCGACCTCGCTGTCGGCGCCGTGCGCGTTCATCCTCGCACCCTAGGCGACCAGCTCGTACGCCGTCAGGGCCGCGAGGACGAGACACACCGCGGCGCCGACGAAGTGCAGGACGTGCAGCTTCACGAACCGCTGGAGCTGCCGGCCGGCGACGACCGCGAGCCCGCTGACGAGGAGGAGCGCGCCGAGCGCGCCGACGAACACCGACACCGGGTCCTCGTACTTGGCGACCAGCGAGATCGTGAGCAGCTGCGACAGGTCGCCCCACTCGGCGGCGAAGAGCACGAGGAACGACGCCATCACCGCGCGCAGCCCGTGCACGTCCTTGGTCGCGATCTCCTCGCCCTCCGCGGCCTGGTGGCTGCGGCCCTCGCGGAACAGGACGACCGCGCCCGCGAGGAACATCAGGCACGCGCCGGCCAGCACGACGCTCTCGGGCAGGAACGACGCCGCGTGGCCGAGCAGCACCGCCACGGTCGTCTGCACGGTGAAGGCGAGGCCGACGCCGATCCACACGAGGATCGGGCGGTAGCGCGTGGCGAGGACCAGCGTCGCGAGGAACGTCTTGTCCGGCAGCTCGACGACGAAGATGGCGCCCAGGGAGAGGGCGGCGACGACCGGGTCCACTACAGGTACTTCCGCGCGAGCGCCGTGGCCTCGGCGAGCACGTCGGCCACCGGGCGCCCGAGCAGGTCGGCGGCGCGGGCGACGTCGTCGTACTCCGGCTGCGCGTTGACGACCGTGCCGCGGTGGCGGGCCAGCTTGACGCTGACCGCCTGTCCGCCGACGTCGATCGAGACGAGCTCGCGGTCCAGCGCGTGCTTGGTCAGCGGCTGCTCGCGCAGGCCGATCGTGCTGGTCTGTCGGAAGACCGTGGCCCGGACGCCGTCGGCCCGGGTCGCGTCGACCAGCACGCTGAGCGTGTGCGCCGGGCGGCCCTTCTTCATGAGGATCGGCGTGAGCCAGGCGTCCGAGGCGCCGGCGTCGAGCAGCGCGGCGATCACCGCGGGCCACACCCGCGGGTCGAGGTCGTCGACGTTGCACTCGAGCAGCAGCGGCTCGCCCGCCCCGGTCGCGGCGGCCCCGGTGAAGAGGCGCAGCACGTTCGCGTGGCCCTGCGGGTCGCGCCCGCCGGCGCCGACTCCGATCTGCTCCACGGTCATGGCAGGCTGCGGGCCCCAGTCGGTGGCCAGCGTGGTCAGGAGGGCGGCACCGGTCGGCGTGCAGAGCTCCATCGGGAGGGGCCCGGCGAACGTGGGGACGCCGCGCAGCAGCTCGGCCACGGCGGGCGGCGGCACCGGCAGCGTGCCGTGCTGGGTCTGGACGGTGCCGGAGCCGACGGCGACGGGGGAGACGGTCACCGACGAGGCGCCGAGGTGCGCGAAGCCGGCGCAGACGCCGACCACGTCGGCGATCGCGTCGAGGGCGCCGACCTCGTGGAAGTGCACCTCGTCCGGCGTCGTGCCGTGCACCGCGGCCTCCGCGACCGCGAGCCGCTCGAAGACCGCCAGCGGCGTCCCGTCGAGCATCGGCCGGAGGTCGCGCCACGTGCGGTGATGGTGGGACTCGGCCGCGTCGACGTGCACCCGGGTCGCGGCCAGGCCGCCGCGGCGCACCTCCTCCATGCGCAGCGCGACCGGCTCGGGCGCGACCGCGTCGACCGCGTCCTGGAGCACCGCGAGGGGTACGCCGGCGCCGACCAGGGCTCCGAGCATCATGTCGCCGCTGGCCCCCGAGGAGGCGTCGACCCAGACGCTCGTCACCGCGGCACCGACTGGCGCGCGACCCGGGCGGCGTGCACGCCGGCGCCGTACCCGTTGTCGATGTTGACGACCGTGACGCCCGGAGCGCAGGAGTTCAGCATCGCCAGCAGCGCGGCGACGCCACCGAGCGAGGCGCCGTACCCGACGCTGGTCGGCACGGCCACGAGGGGTACGCCGGTCAGCCCGCCGACCACCGACGGCAGCGCGCCCTCCATCCCGGCGACGACCACGAGGCAGTCGGCCGCCTCGAGCCGGTCGCGGACGCCGAGCAGCCGGTGCAGGCCGGCGACGCCGACGTCGTCGATCCGGTCGACCGTCGAGCCGTGCACGGCGACGGAGAGTGCGGCCTCGGCCGCCACCGGGGCGTCGGAGGTGCCGGCGGCGACGACCGCCACGGTGCCGTGCGGCTCGGGCAGCGGGCCGAGGGTCACCGCGCGGGCCACCAGGTCGATGCTCGCCTCGGGCAGGGCACGGCTGACGACGTCGAGCGCCTCGGGTGCGAGCCGGGTCGCCAGCACGGCGCGCTCGGGGTGCTTCTCGTGCAGCGCGCGGAGGATCGCCACGACCTGGTCGGGCGTCTTGCCGGCGCCGTACACGACCTCGGGGTCGCCCGTGCGTGCGGCGCGGTCGACGTCGACGCGCGCGAATCCGAGGTCGGCGATCCGGGGATCCTGCTGTTCCACGGGCCGAACCTACTCGACCCCTCCCCGCACGGGTCCGGCGACGTCGGTCGCCGGATGCCCGATCTCGACCGAGGCTAGGAGCCGACCTGGGCGCGGAACGGGTCGGCCGGGTACACCCCGAGCACCTTGACGTCGGTGGTGAAGAACGCGAGCTCCTCGAGCGCGTTCCTCAGGCCGTCGTCCTCGGGGTGCCCGTCGACCTCGGCGAGGAACTGGGTCGCGGTGAACTCCCCGCCGACCATGTAGCTCTCCAGCTTGGTCATGTTGACGCCGTTGGTGGCGAAGCCGCCGAGCGCCTTGTACAGAGCGGCGGGCAGGTTGCGCACGTTGAAGATGAAGCTGGTGACGACCGGGCCGTTCCCGGCCGGCGCCTCGACGAGCTCGCGGGAGAGGACGACGAAGCGCGTGGTGTTGTGGTCCTCGTCCTCGACGTCCTCGGCGAGGATCTCGAGCCCGTAGATGTCGGCCGCGAGCGGCGGCGAGATCGCGGCCTGGGTGACGTCGCCGAGCTCGGAGATCTCGCGGGCGGCGCCGGCGGTGTCGCCGGAGATGAGGGGCTTGTAGCCGTGCTCGCGGATGATCCGGCGGCACTGGCCGAGCGCGTGCACGTGGCTGTGCACGGTCGTGATCGAGTCCGGGGTGGTGCCCGGGACGCCCATCAGGCAGAACCGGATCCGCAGGAAGTGCTCGGCGATGATGTGCAGCCCGGAGTCGGGCAGGAAGTGGTGGATGTCGGCGACCCGGCCGGCGATGGAGTTGTCGATCGGGATCATCGCGAGGTCCGCCTCGCCGTTCTCCACGGCCGCGAAGACGTCCTCGAACGACGCGCAGGCCAGCGCCTCCCAGTCGGGGTAGTGCTCCTTGCACACCTGGTGGGAGTTGGCGCCGGGTTCGCCCTGGTAGGCGATGCGTCGGGTCTCGAGCGTCACGTGCGTCATGGTCCCACGCCCGCGCGTGCCGCTCCGGCTCCTGTCCGTCTCCCAGACCTACCCTCGGGGAGTGGTCATCCTCGCCGTCGTCCTCGCCGCCGTCGCCGTCCTGCTCGCCGCCGTCGCGGTACGCCGGAGCGCCCCTCGCACGGGCGAAGGAGTGGACGCGCTGCCGGAGGACGTGCACGGCCTGCGCCAGGAGGTCGCCGCCCTCCGGGCCGAGGGCAAGGACGCGCTGCGGCACCTCGCGGTCGTCCGCTACGACGCGTTCGGCGACATGGGCGGACACCTCTCCTGGTCGCTCGCGCTGCTCGACGACGGCGGCCACGGCGTCGTCCTCACCTCGATCCACGGGCGCAGCGACGCACGGACCTACGCCAAGAGCGTCGTCGGCTGGTCCTGCGAGCAGCAGCTCTCCCCGGAGGAGCTCGAGGCCATCGAGCACGCGCGCCCGGCGTAGCCGGGGCGCCCGCCTCCGACGCCTCTCGACGCCGCCCTGAACTCTGCCCCGTGACGGCCGCGCTGTCGTCCGGATTTCCAGCGGCTCACGGCACGGGCGGACCTCGGGCGGATCTCGGATGGATAAGGGACGCCCCGGGTGGGGACCGTGCACTCGTGCGACCTCTGACACATTCCGGACGGGCGCGGAACTCCTGGGCCGACTCGGGCGTTGGGCGTGGCGAGATGCGCAAGAGACCTCGACGGCCGCGGGCCGCCCGACCTACTGACCGAGCGGGTGGCCGATGACCCCGATCCTTTCCCTGCTCCTGGGCCTGCTGGTGGTGCTGGCGATCACGGCCGCCACCGGCTACTTCGTGGCCCAGGAGTTCGCCTACATGGCGGTCGACCGCTCGCGGCTGAAGGCGCGCGCCGCGGCGGGCGACCCGGGCGCGAAGCGGTCCCTCGAGGTGACGCGACGCACGTCGTTCATGCTCTCCGGCGCCCAGCTCGGCATCACGGTCACCGGACTGCTCGTCGGCTACGTCGCGGAGCCGCTGATCGGCTCCGCCCTCGGCGAGGTGCTCGGCGGGGTCGGGGTGCCGACGGCGGTCGGCATCGCGGTCGGCACCGTGCTCGCGCTGGCCTTCTCGACGCTCCTCCAGATGCTCTTCGGCGAGCTGTTCCCCAAGAACCTGGCCATCGCCCGTCCCGAGCCGGTCGCCCGCTGGCTGTCCCGCTCGACGCTGGCCTACCTCCGGGTGACCGGGCCGCTGATCTGGGTGTTCGACCAGTCCTCGAACCTGCTGCTGCGCGCGATGCGCATCGAGCCGGTCCACGACGTCGAGCACTCCGCGACGCCGCGCGACCTCGAGCACATCGTCGCCGGCTCGCGTGAGACCGGTGACCTCCCGCCCGAGCTGTCGGTGCTGCTCGACCGGGTCCTGGACTTCCCCACCCGCGACGTCGAGCACGCCATGGTGCCGCGCACGCGGGTCGACGCCGTCCCGGCCGGCACCGACGTCGCCGACGTGCGCCGGCTCATGTCGACCGGCCACTCCCGCTACCCGGTGCTCGACGACCAGGGCGCCGTGCTCGGTGTCGTGCACCTCGACGACGTGCTGGACGCCCCCGCGGGCACCGACCTGGCCGGGCTGACCCGCGCGCCGCTCGTCGTCCCCACCCGGATGACGCTCCCGGACGCGCTCGAGGAGCTCACCCGCACCCGCAACGAGCTCGCCGCCGTCGTGGACGAGTACGGCGGCTTCGTCGGCGTCCTGACCCTCGAGGACCTCGCCGAGGAGCTCGTGGGCGAGCTCACCGACGAGCACGACGAGGAGGAGCCGGGTCCGGTGATGGACCCCTCCGGTGCGTTGCTCGTCCCCGGTGACCTGCCCCTGGACGAGCTGGAGCGGACCCTCGACGAGGACCTGCCGCCGGGCGACTACCAGACCCTGGCCGGCCTGGTGATCGCCGAGCACGGCCGGCTCCCGGAGGCCGGCACCGTGGTGGAGGTGCGGCTGCCCGACGACCCGGGCGACCTGCTCCACGACGACGAGCCCGCGCCGCGGTGGGCACGGCTGGAGGTCGTCGAGGTCGAGAACCACGTGCCCTCGCAGGTGCGCGTGACCGTGGTCGTGGAGGAGGACAAGTGATGGGGAGCCCGCTCGTGGTGGCCGTCGCCACCGTCGTGATCATCGCCGCCAGCGCGTTCTTCGTCGCGATCGAGTTCGCGCTGCTCGCGGCCCGCAGGCACCGGCTCGAGGACGCCGCGGCCACCAGTCGCGCCGCCCGCGCCGCGCTGCGCAGCTACTCGGAGCTGACCGTCCTGCTCGCCGGCGCCCAGCTCGGCATCACCGTGTCCGTGCTCGCGCTCGGCGCGATCACCAAGCCCGCCGTGCACTACTGGCTGACGCCGCTGTTCGAGGACTGGGGCATCGCCCCCTGGCTCGCCGACGGCGCCGGCTTCGTGCTGGCGCTCGTCGTCGTCACCTTCCTCCACCTCGTCGTGGGCGAGATGGCGCCGAAGTCCTGGGCGATCGCCCACCCCGAGCGCTCGGCGACGCTGCTGGCGATCCCCATGCGCGGTTTCATGTTCGTGACGCGGCCGCTCCTCAGGGCGCTGAACAACGCCGCCAACTGGTGCCTGCGGCGAGTCGGGGTCGAGGCGGTGGACGGGGTCGCCGCGGGCCAGAACTCCGACGACCTGCGCCAGCTCGTCGAGCACTCGGCGAACGTGGGTGCCCTCGACGCGTCGTACTCGCGCCGGCTCTCCGGCGCGCTCGACCTCGAGACGCTGACGGTCGGGGACCTCGTGCGGTCGACGCCGCCGACCTCCGTGCCGGTCGGCGCGAGCGTGGCCGACGTCCAGGAGGCCAGCCGGCGCTCGGGCCACCTCCGCATCCTCGTGGGCAGTCCCTCTCGGGCGGCCGGGGTCGTGCACGTGCGGGACACCCTGGCCGTCGGCACCACCGAGCCGGTCGAGGCCCTCACCCGCCCGGTGCTGCGGCTGCCGGCCGACACCCGGGTCTACAGTGCCCTGGCCCGGATGCGCGAGACCAGCAACCAGCTCGCCGTCGTCACCGACCCGGCCGACGCCGAGGCGGTGGTCGGCCTGGTCACCATCGCCGACCTGCTGCAGCGGCTCTTCCCGCTCCGGGAGCAGTCCGCCTGACGGTCAGCGGGGGACGCGCACCAGCAGGCGGCCGTGGACGCAGGTCATCCGCAGCTCCTTGCCGGGGCCGATCGAGTCGCCGTCGAGTTGGCGCGGGGTCTCGGCGGCCGCGCGCACGACGACGGTGTGGCCGGTCATCCGGTTGACCAGCTCGTCGGTGCGGGGGCGCCGGGCGAGGACGCGGTAGGCGAGCGGCACCCAGGAGAGGAACCTCCGCGGGTGCAGCAGGACGACGTCGATCACGCCGTCGTCGATGGCGGCGTCGGGGAGCAGCGGCATGCCGGCCTGGAGGAAGCCGACGTTGCCGACCACGACCGTGCGCGCGCGGTGCCTGGTGAACTCGCTCCCGTCGACGGACACCTCGACCCGCACGGCGGGGAACATCAGCGACTTCAGCGCGGACAGCACGTAGGCCAGCCAGCCCACCCGCTTCTTGATGTCCTCGTTGACGCCCTCCATGATCGCGGCGTCGAACCCCATGCCGGCCATCACCATGAAGTGGGTGTCCTCGAAGCCGTCGCCCGAGACCTCCACCATGTCGATCGCCCGGTCCTGCCCGGTGAGCGCGACATCGATGGCCGCGCGGATGTAGAGCGGGATGTCGAGGTTGCGGGCCAGCAGGTTGCCGGTGCCGGCGGGGACGATGCCGACCGGGATGCCGGTGCCGGCGAGCTCGGCGCAGACCTCGCGCACGGTGCCGTCGCCGCCGCAGACGATCACCAGGTCGGCGCCGCCCACGGACGCGGCCTCGGCCATGCCCGTGCCGGGGTCCGCGATGGTCGTGTAGTGCCAGGTCGGCCGCGACCAGCCGGCCTCGGCGGCCATCGCGTTGACGATCGACTCGAACTGCCCGACGTCCTCGACCTTGATCGGGTTCAGGATCACCGCGAGCTTGCGCTCGGAGACGAAGACCTCGGGCAGCGGCTCGACGCTCGCGGCGTGGCTGCGCGGCAGCGGGTTGTAGAGGGTGATGCCGAGCAGCACCAGGCCGACGCCGAGCAGCACGCCCCCGACCACGTCGGTCGGGTAGTGCCGGCCGAGCAGCACCCGGTCCAGGCAGACGAGCACGACCACGAGCACCACGCCGGCGTACGCCGCCCGGCGCAGGTTCGCGCGCCGGACCAGCATCGACACGAGGATCACCACGATGCCGCCGAGCGCGGCGGCCGAGGACGCGTGCCCGGACGGGTAGGAGTGCGTGCTGAGCAACGCGTCGGCGTTCTGCCAGGCCGGCCGGTCGCGGTCGATGAGGTTCTTGATGACCGTCGTGGCGATCGACGTCGCGATCATGACGCCCGCGGCGAAGAACGCCGCCCGGCGGTGCTTGCGGAACAGCAGCGCGAACAGCACGACGGTGTAGATCGTCATCCCGATCGTGCCGAAGCCGACCTCCACCACCCGCAGCGAGTCGTGCAGCCAGCCGATGTCGGTGGACCAGGTCTGGGTCCCCTCGCCGCGGTCGTCGACGTCGACGATCCAGGCCCACCTCGCGGCGACGCCGGCGGCGAGCAGCCCGACCAGGACGAAACAGACGACGCCCCACGTGAGGACGATGGCGCGCGGTCGGTCGAGCATGGTGCCCCAGTATGCCGGGAGGCATCTGAGGCACGAGGAACGCGCCGCCCCGGATAGCCTTGCCGACATGATCGACCCGCGCATCCTCCGAGACGACCCCGACCGCGTCCGTGCCGCCCAGGCGAAGCGCGGCCTGTCCGACGAGGTCGTGGACCGGGCGCTCTCCGCGGACGCCGCCCGCCGGGCGGCGATCGCCGAGTTCGAGGCGAAGCGGGCCGAGCAGAAGCAGCTGGGCAAGCAGGTCGCGCAGGCGCAGGGCGAGGAGAAGCAGGAGCTGCTGACCCGGACCAAGGCGCTGGCCGCCGAGGTGAAGGAGCTCGAGGCCGCCCAGGGCGTCGCCGAGGCCGCGTGGAACGACGCGATCATGTCCATCCCGAACCTGGCCGCCGACGAGGCGCCCGCCGGGGGCGAGGACGACTTCGTCGTCCTCGAGACGATCGGGACGCCGCGGGACTTCTCTGCTGAAGGGTTCGAGCCGCGCGACCACGTCGAGCTCGGCCGGATCCTGGGCGCGATCGACCTCGACCGCGGTGCCAAGGTCTCCGGCTCGCGCTTCTACTTCCTCACCGGCGTCGGCGCGGAGCTGGAGTTCGCGCTGGTCAACCTGGCCAACGAGACCGCCCGCGAGCACGGCTTCACCCAGGTGATCGCGCCGTCGATGGTCAAGCCCCGCGCGATGGAGGGCACCGGCTTCCTCGGCCAGGCCGCCGACGACGTCTACCGCATCGAGGGCCAGGACATGTACCTCGTCGGCACCTCCGAGGTGCCGATGGCGGCGTACCACTCCGACGAGATCCTCGACGGGGCCTCGCTGCCGCTGCGGTACGCCGCGTTCAGCCCGTGCTTCCGCAAGGAGGCCGGGTCGCACGGCAAGGACACCAAGGGCATCATCCGCGTGCACTGGTTCGACAAGGTCGAGATGTTCGTCTACACGACGACCGAGGAGTCGTACGCCGAGCACCAGCGCCTCCTGGAGATCGAGAAGTCGTTCCTCGACAAGCTCGAGCTGGCCTACCAGGTCATCGACACCGCGGCGGGCGACCTGGGGGTGTCGGCGCAGCGCAAGTTCGACTGCGAGGCGTGGATCCCGACCCAGGGCAAGTACCGCGAGCTGACCTCGACGTCGAACTGCACCGAGTTCCAGACCCGGCGCCTCGACATCCGCGGGCGGTTCGCGGACGGGACGAAGCCGATCGCGACCCTCAACGGCACGCTGTGCGCGATCCCGCGGGCGATCGTGGCGATCCTCGAGACCCACCAGCAGGCCGACGGCTCCGTCCGGGTGCCGAAGGCGCTCCAGAAGTGGCTGGGCCGCGAGGTGCTGGAGCCGGTCGCCCCGTGACCGACTGGCAGCCGAAGCTCGTCGCGCTCGACATCGACGGCACCATCCTGAAGTGGGTCGAGGGTGCCGGCATGACCCATGAGGAGATCGCGCCCGCGGTCAAGGCGGCGATCCATCGGGCGCTCGACGCGGGTGCGCACGTGGTGCTCGCGAGCGGCCGCTCGCCCCACGGCATGACCCGGGTCGCCGACATGCTCGAGCTGCACGCCGAGGGCGGCGACCGGCTCTGGATCGTCGCGTCCAACGGCGCGGTCGTGTTCCGCTACCCACCCGTCGAGGTGGTGCACGAGGAGACCTTCGACGCCCGCCCGGCGGTCGAGGCGATCCTCGAGCGCCAGCCGAGCGCGATCGTCGCCGTCGAGGACCGCGGCGTCGGCTACAAGGTGAGCCGCGCGTTCCCGGAGGGCGAGCTCTCCGGCGACATGGTCGTCACCGCGGTCGACGAACTGCTGGCCGCCGAGGTCAGCCGCGTGATCATCCGCGACCCCGACGCGACCGCCGACGAGTTCGTGCAGCTGGCCGAGGACCTCGGCCTGCACGGCACCAACTACGTCGTCGGCTGGACCGCGTGGCTCGACCTCGCCCCGGTCGGGGTCTCCAAGGCGTCCGGCCTGGAGTACGTCGCCCAGCAGCTCGGTCTCACGGCCGCCGACGCCCTCGCGGTCGGTGACGGCCGCAACGACCTCGAGATGTTCGAGTGGGCCGGCCGGTCGGTCGCGATGGGCCAGGCGATCCAGGACGTGCTGGATGCCGCGGACGCCGTGACCGGGAGCGTCTACGAGGACGGCCTGGCGACCGAGCTGAGTCAGTGGTTCCCGGAGTGAACCTCCCGGAGGTGGTCGTCACCGAGCGGCTCCGGCTGCCGCTGTGGACCGCCGAGGACGTCGCCGCGATCCGCTCCGGCGGGCGCCGCGACGGCTGGCACCGCGACTACCCCCGCCGGGACGACGCGGACGCCGCGACGCTGTGGCGGGCGGGTGACACCTGGGCGCCGCGGCACGTCGTCCGCGGCGTGACCGCGCTCGGCTCGATCGGCTTCTTCGGCCCGCCGCAGCAGGCCGCCGACGGCGTGCCCGAGGTCGAGGTCGGCTACGGCCTGGTCGAGGAGGCGCACGGCTTCGGCTTCGCCACGGAGGCGCTCCAGGCGCTCCTCGCGGGCACCGACGCGCTCGGTGTGCGGGTGCGCGCCAGCGTGGAGCCGACCAACAGGGCCGGCGTACGCGTGCTCGCCCGTTGCGGCTTCACCCAGCTGCGCGGCGCGGGAGAGGACGGCGAGCTGGTCATGGTCAGGCCGCTGCCGTGAGGCTGGTCGCCACCGACCTCGACGGCACGCTGGTCCGCAGCGACGGCAGCGTCTCGGCGTACAGCGCCGACGTGCTGGCGCAGGTCGAGGCCCGGGGCATCCCGGTGGTGTTCGTGACCGGGCGGCCGCTGCGCTGGGCCGAGGAGGTCTTCGAGCGCGTCGGCGAGCACGGCCTCGCGGTGGTCAGCAACGGCGCGCTCGTGTGGGACGTGGCGCGGCACCGGCCGCACCTGGAGCGCCCGATCGACCCGGAGCTCGGCCTCGCGATGTGCGCGCTGCTGCGCGAGGCGATCCCCGGCTCGGCCTTCGCCGTCGAGACCCTCGAGGGCATCGGGCTGGAGCCGGCGTTCCTCGAGCGGCACCCCGTGCCCGACGGCGCCCGCCGCGGCCCGGTCGAGGAGCTCTTCGACGAGCCGGCGCTCAAGCTGCTCGCGCGGCACGAGGAGCTCAGCGCGCAGGAGTTCTGGGACGCCGCCGAGGCGGTCGTCGAGGGCCGGCTGGTCATCACGTGGTCCTCGGCCAGCGCGCTGCTCGAGATCAGTGCGGGCGGGGTCACCAAGGCCTCGACCCTCGCGCTGCTCTGCGCCGACCTCGGGATCGACGCCGCCGAGGTGGTCGCCTTCGGCGACATGCCGAACGACCTGCCGATGCTCGCGTGGGCGGGCACGGCGTACGCCATGGCCAACGCCCACCCGACCGTCCGCGAGGCGGCCACCCACACCGCGCCGTCCAACGACGAGGACGGCGTCGCGACGGTGCTGGCCGGCCTGCTCGGCCTCTGAGGCACACTGAACGGGTGCTGACCCGACGACTGCTCGCCCTCGTGCTGACCTCCGGCGCCCTCGTGGCGACGTCGGCCGCCCCGGCGACGGCCGCCTGCGAGCACCCGAACGCGACGCTCGAACAGCAGACGGTGCGCGCCGACGCCGTGTTCACGGGCACGGTCGCCGACCGGAGCGCCACCGGCGCCGAGGTCACGTACGCGGTCGACGTCGACCTGGTGCACAAGGGCGACATCGGCGAGCAGACGACCGTCGAGACGCCGAGCGGCCCGAGGGCCTGCGGCGTCCCGGACCTGAAGGCCGGCGAGGAGTACGTCTGGTACGTCGCCCGGGACGGCGACATGCTGACCGCCACGAAGGACGGCGGTACGACGCGCGCCACCCGCGCCCACGTCCAGCAGGTCGAGGACCTGCTCGGCCAGGGCACCTCTCCCACCCCGCCCACGCCGGCCGAGGCGACGTTCACCCTCGTGGCCGGCGACCGGGCCGAGCTGAGCCGCCTCGCGGCGCCCGGCCTCGCCCTGGTGATCGTCGGCCTGCTCGGCCTGCTGCTCGCGGCGGCGCTGGGTCGCCGACGGGCGTAGGTGGCGATCCCCGGTCAACCGGGGAAGAGGCCGAGAGCCTAGAGGTACATGCCCCCGGACTCGCCGGGCGCCTGGGGCTGCTGCTCGCCCGGGCCGGGACCGCCCGGCCCGCCCTGGCCGCCCGGCATCGCCATGCCCTGGGGCAGCGCCTTGCGGATCTGCTCGAACTGCGCGCGGGCGGCCATCTGCTGGGCGTAGATCGCGGTCTGGATGCCGTGGAACAGGCCCTCGAGCCAGCCGACCAGCTGGGCCTGGGCGATCCGCAGCTCGGCGTCCGAGGGCGTGGAGTCCTCGGTGAACGGGAGCGACAGGCGCTCGAGCTCCTCGACCAGCTCCGGCGCGAGGCCGTCCTCGAGCTCCTTGATCGACGCGCGGTGGATGTCCTTGAGGCGGTTGCGGCTGGCCTCGTCCAGCGGCGCCGACTTCACCTCCTCGAGGAGCTGCCGGATCATGCTGCCGATCCGCATCACCTTGTCCGGCTGCTCGACCAGTTCGGTGACCGACCGGCTCTCGCCGTCCTCCTCCACGGTGACCGGCTGCCCGTTCGGACCGATGACGACGACCTGCTGCTCCTCCTCGCTCATGTGCGTACTCGCTTCGCTTCGTGCGCGCATGAGGCACAGGGCGCGCTGAATTGGATGATTCGCTCGCTGCGCTCGCTCATGGGCCCACGGTATCCATCGGCCGGTCGCTCAAAGCGTCAGGAGGATCTTGCCGCTGTGCTCCCCGGACTCCATGAGCGCGTGCGCGGCCGCGGCGTCCTCCAGCGGCATCGCGCCGTTGACGACCGGCTGCACCAGGCCCTCGGCCACCAGCGGCCACACGTGCTCGACGACCGAGGCGCAGATCGCGGACTTCTCCTCGACCGGACGGGAGCGGAGCGCGGTCGCGATCACGGCGCCGCGCTTGCGCAGCAGCTTGTTGATGTCGAGCTCGGCCTTCGTGCCGCCCTGCATCCCGATGATGACCAGGCGGCCCTCGGTGGCGAGCGCGTCGATGTTCCGGGCGAGGTACTTCGCGCCCATGTTGTCGAGGATGACGTCGGCGCCGCGGCCCTCGGTCGCGCGCCGGGTCTCCTCGACGAAGTCCTGCTCGCGGTAGTCCACCGCGACGTCCGCGCCGAGCGCGAGGCAGGCCGCGCGCTTCTCCTCGGTGCCCGCCGTCGTCACGACGGTCGACCCGAGCTGGTGGGCGAGCTGGACGGCGAACGACCCGATGCCGCCCGCGCCGCCGTGCACCAGCAGCGTCTCGTGGGGCTGGAGGCCGGCGATCATGAACACGTTCGACCAGACCGTGCAGGCGACCTCCGGCAGCGCGGCCGCGGTGACGAGGTCGACGCCGGCCGGGACCGGCATCAGCTGGCCGGCCGGTACGGCGACCTTCTCGGCGTACCCGCCCGCGGCGAGCAGCGCGCACGCCTCGTCGCCCACGGACCAGCCGGTCACGCCCTCGCCGACGGCGGCGACCGTGCCGCTGCACTCCATCCCGAGGATGTCGGAGGCGCCGGGCGGCGGCGGGTAGAACCCCTGCCGTTGCAGCAGGTCGGCGCGGTTGAGCGCCGCCGCGGCGACGTCGAGCACCACCTCGCCCGGGCCCGCCTCGGGGTCCGGGAGCTCGGCGACGGACAGGACCTCGGGGCCGCCGGCCCCGTCGGCGATCACAGCACGCATGGGACCGACTCTAGGGAGTCACTCCTCGTACGCGTCGCCGGTGTGGTCGACCGAGCTGTCGTCGGGCACCTCGTCGTCGACGTCGTCGGGGTCGGGCGCGTCCGCCGGCCGGTCCCAGCCGTCCGCGAGCCGCTGCGCCTTCGCCGCCAGGGCCTCGAGCTCCTCGGGGTCGGCGTCCTGCGAGGCGGCGGCGTACCCGAGCAGGAAGGTCGTGATCGGCGCGGCCGGGCGGGCGACGTTGTGAGCGGCCACCCGGGCGAGGTCCAGCAGCAGGCCCTCGTCGACCTCGGTGTCCACGTCGAGGACGTCGGAGAGCTCGTCGATCCAGTCGTGGAGGTTCACGAGAGCAAGATTTCCGAACAACTGCGGGAGTTCGCAACCCCTGGTCAGTCTTCGGTGAGATCGCGCAGGTCGGCCCACGTGTCGACGTCGCGACCCTCCTCGCCTGCCGGGGTGAGCGTCACGAGGTCGAGGTCGGCCAGCAGCCGGTGCATCGGCATGCCGTGCTGCACCTCGTGGTCGGGGCGTACGGCGTCGAGCCGGGTCGCGTCCAGGACGCCGGCCAGCTGGCGGCGCCCCGCGGAGTCGGCGAGGAAGGCGCCGTCGTGCCCCTCGGCGGCCGCGTGCAGCCGGCGGAAGGTCCAGGCCGTCACCCGGGGCATGTCGACCGCGAGCACGCCGACCGTCCGGGGCGCGCGCACCAGGGCGTCGTACCCGGTCAGCAGCGCGGCGACGGGGCCGCCGAAGCGCGGGCTCTCCCGGCAGAACGTGACCGGCCGGGTGGTCGGCACCGGGTCGCCCACGACCACCACCTCGTCCGCGTCGAGCAGCGCGTTGATCGCGTGCTCGAGCAGCGACCGGCCGCCGTGCTCGACCGAGGCCTTGTCCGCGCCGTCCATGCGCACCGCGCGGCCTCCAGCGAGCACGATCGCAGCGAAGGACATGTGTGGCAGTCTCGCAGGGTGTCCCGCTTGCGCGTCGCCCTCGTCCAGCACGCGTCCGGCCTCGAGCCGGACGCCAACCGCGCCCTGCTCGGGGAGCTGACGCCGCCCGGCGCCGACCTGGTGGTGTTCCCGGAGGCGTTCGCCCGCGACTTCGGCGAGGCCGGCTCCGACGTGAGTCCGTACGCCGAGCAGCTCGACGGGCCGTTCGCCACCGAGGTCGGCCGGGTGGCCGGGGGGCGGAGCACGACCGTGGTCGCCGGGATGTTCGAGCGCGGCGACGACCCCGACCGGCCGTTCAACACGCTGGTCGTGCGCGGCGGCGCGGAGGCGTCGTACCGCAAGATCCACCTCTACGACTCCTTCGGCTACCGCGAGTCCGACCGGCTCTCGGCCGGGGCGCTGGAGCCGGTGCTGGTCGACGTCGCCGGCTTCCGGGTCGGGTTGATGACCTGCTACGACCTGCGGTTCCCCGAGCTCGCCCGGCGGCTGGTCGACGAGGGCGCGGAGGTGCTCGTGGTGCCGGCCGCGTGGGTCGCCGGCCCCCGCAAGGTCGAGCACTGGCGCACGCTGGCCCGGGCCCGGGCCATCGAGAACACGGTGTTCGTCGTCGCGGTCGGGCAGCCCGGCCCGCGCTACAGCGGCCACTCGCTGGTCGTGGATCCGCTCGGGGACGTGCTCGCCGAGGCGGGCGAGGGGCCGGAGGTGCTGGCGGCGGAGCTCGACGCTGAGAGCCTCACCACGGCGCGCAGGACCAACCCCTCGCTGGCGAACCGGCGTCTGTAACCTTTCCCGCCGTGTCCAGGTCCGCTCCGCGTCGTCGTGCCGAGCGACCGCCGTCCCGGCGGGCCCGCGCCGCCGGCAACGCGCGGATCCGCGCCGAGCGGATCGCCGGCTCGCGCGTGCCGATCGTGCTCTGGGGGCTCACCGTGCTCGCCGGCCTCGGCGCGCTGCTGACCGCCTGCGTCGGAGACCTGGGCTCCACCTGGATCTGCGGTGCGGGCGCCGTCGCCATCACCACGGCGTACTCCTGGGCGCTCGCGGCCCGCACCGGCGGCCGACCGATCGTGGTGGGGGCGCTGGCGCTCGTGCTGGGCGTCGCGGTCGTGGTGGTCGACGACGACCGGCTGCGCACCGGGGCCGCGGTCCTGACCTGCGTGGTCGCCGCCGTCCTCGCGGTGATGGTCACCGTGCCGGCGGTGAAGTTCGTGCATGCCGTCCGGGAGGTCGTCCTCGCGATCGTGGTCGCGGCGATCGGCGCGCTCGCCGTGGTCGGCTTCGAGCCGGTCGTGGAGGTCGCCCGCTTCGAGTACGTCACGCTCGGGCTCGCGCTGCTCGGCGCCGTCGCGGTGGTCTACCGCCTCGGGGCCGGCCTGCACGGGCTCGGCCGGCGCGGCGTGGTCGCCGTGCTCGCCGGGAGCCTCGTGTTGGCCGTCACGCTCGCGTACGCCGAGCTGCTGCGTCGCTACGGCACGCCCGGTCTCCTCTCGACGCTGCTGGACGCCGTGGCGTGGAGTCGCGCCAACCTCGGGGCCTTCCCGCGGCCGCTGGAGACCGTGCTCGGCGTCCCGGCGCTGGCCTGGGGCACCCACATGCGTGCCCGTCGCCGCCAGGGCTGGTGGGTCTGCGCGTTCGGCGTCGCCGCCACCGCGCCCGTCGCCAGCTCGCTGGTGAACCCCTCCGTCGCCCTCTCCGAGGTCGGCCTGTCGGTCGGCTACGGCGTCGTCGTCGGCCTGGTCATCGGCTTCGTGGTGATCCGCCTGGACCTCGCCCTCACCGGCTCCGCCGCCGGCAGCCGGGGCCGCCGCGGGCGCCGTGCCGAGGAGGCCGCCGCCCTGCGCCCGGAGCCCGCCCGCACCCGCCCCCTGCTCTGACCCCCGTCGAGTTGGCCCGGAGTCGCACCCGAGTCGGGCTTCGTTCCCGCGCGCTGGTGACTTTCCCCGAACTCGTCGGTGACGCAGGGCCGACTCAACGGTGATTCGGGGCCCACTGGACGAGCCGATGCGGGGTACCAATCGGTAACGGCTAGGTTCGCGACATGGCTCGTGAGCAGGTGACCGAGATCGTCGCGGAGATGGTGGCGAACGTGATGAGCGTGGCCGTCGGGCCCGGCGACGCGGTCGCGCCCGGCGACACCGTCGTGCTCCTGGAGTCGATGAAGATGGAGATCCCGGTCCTCGTCGAGACGTCCGGCACCGTCCGCGCCGTCAAGGTCGCGCCCGGCGACGTCGTCCAGGAGGGCGACGTGCTGGTGGAGATCCTGCTGTAGCAGAGGGGGCGGGATTCGAACCCGCGGTGGGTCTCCCCACGACCGCTTTCAAGGCGGTTCCGATCGGCCACTCCGGCACCCCTCCGTGTGCCTCCGCCGACGGCAGGGGCACCCGAGGAGTGTAGAGGGACCCCTACTCGGAGCCGCCGAGCTCCAGCTCCACCTCGTCGTAGGCGAGGTCGTGGATCCGCTGCAGATGGTGCGACACGTCGGTGAGCAGCCGGAGCAGGTCGGCGCGGACCCCCTCGACGTCGGGGCTCTCCAGGACGCGCGGGCCCAGCGAGCCGAGCCGGTTGAGCAGCAGGGAGCGCTCGCGCAGCAGCCCGCCCTCGCGGGCGGTGACCCACCCCTCGTCGCCGTAGGCCGCCTCGGCGACCAGGGCGTCGCGGACGGCGGCCATCCGCTGCCGGACACCCCAGCGCCAGCTCCCCAGGGGGGCTCCGGGCCGTCGGGGGGCCTCGAGGGCCTGCGCAAGGCCCTGCATTGCGGTCGCCAACCCATGGGTCGTGACGGTCATGAGACCTCCCGGCGGGCCCGGAGTGGTGGGGGACTACGAGTGTCACCCCACGGACCACCGCCCACAACCCGGTGACAGGTCCCAATTCGGTGTCTTGTTCAATCAGTACGTGCAGACGTCCGACTATCGGCTCGCCCCGGCCCTCGGCGCCCGTTTCCTCGGTGCCCTGCTGGTGCTGCTGGCCCTCGTGCTCGCCGTCCTCACCCTGCTCGTGGTGGTGCTGGACTGGCCGGTCGGCGTCCTCGTGGGCGCCGCGGCGGCCGGCGTGCTCGGTGTCGCCGTGGCCGGCTGGCTCGTGCTCCGCGCGCTGCCGGTCGTCCGCTTCAGCGCGGAGGGCTACCGCGTCCGGATGATCCGCGCCGCGGGCACGAACGCCGCCGCCTGGCGCGAGGTCACCGAGGCGGTCACCGCCTCCGTGCGGAGTACGCCGGTGGTCGTGATCAAGCTCCGTGACGGACGTACCACCACCATCCCGGTGCAGGCGCTCGCCGCGGACCGGGAGGAGTTCGTCCGCGAGCTCCAGCGCTACCTCCAGGGCGGCTCCGGGTTGCGACCGCTGGGCTCGGACGGCCCCTGACCCGCCCGCGGCCCGGCCCTGATTGGTCGTCCCCGGCCGCCTCCTTGTAGCCTGTGCTCGCTGTCGGGGAGGCGTCGCCTAGTCCGGTCTATGGCGCCCGCCTGCTAAGCGGGTTTGGGGCTACAACCCCATCGAGGGTTCAAATCCCTCCGCCTCCGCCAGCCCACGGCCCCCTCCGCACCGCGGAGGGGGCCGTGTCATACCTCCGGTACGACGCCCCGTCGTGCAGAAACCTGCAGCGGTTGCAGAAATGTGCAATGCACAAATCTGAGTCATCCGTCCGTTCGCCGTTCGCCCGGCGGCTCGCCCACACTGGTGGAGCCGGGTCAACCGTGGGACCCGCAGTCGAGAAGGTGGAGAGGGAAACATGAACATTGCGCGCAAGGTCGCCATCGCGATCGTCACTGCGACGCTTAGCGTCGGCCTGCTGGGTATCTCGGCCCCGGCGAACGCCGACAGCAGCTGGTCGGGCCGCTGCGCGGCCAAGGCCTGTCGCTGATACAACACAGCTCGGTCGAGTCGGGGACCCAACTCACCCCCCACTTGTTCGGTCCCAGTGCCACCCCCGGCCCGGCTCGACCACCACGATGAAGGGCAGTGACCTCAGGTCGCTGCCCTTCATCGCATTTCACCCCTCGGTCTCGTCGTCGGGATCGTCGTCGTGGCCGGTGATGCCGCGCCGGCCGATCGTGTAGCCGAGCTGGAACCGGGTCTCGGCCTCGAACTCGTCCTTGAGGTCGGAGATGTAGCCGGCGTACGTCCGCGGGCTCACGCCGAGCCGCTTGGCCGAGACGGGGTCGGAGTGGCCCTCGATCAGCATCCGGAGCGTCATCGAGCGCTGCTCGGAGGCGATGTCCTTCATCACCGAGGCTTCCTTGCTGGTGAACGGACGTCCCCGCTCCCACGACCGCTCGAACACGTCGACCAGGTAGGCGACGACCGACGGCTCCTGCACCACGAGCGCGACCCGGTGGGTCTCCTTGCTCGGGATGATCGCGACCCGCCTGTCCACGACGATCATCCGGTTGAAGAACTCATCCAGGGTCCGCACCTCGCTGCCGAGCTCGGTGACCGTGGCGACGTACTTGCGGGTGACGGTGTTGCGCCGGGCGCTGTGCTGGTAGAGCGTGCGGATCCTGGCGCCGCGCTCGAGGAGGGCGGTGTCGCGCAGCACCGCGGTCGGCATGTCCTTCATGTCCCGGATGGCCTGGGGCTGAGCGGTGAGCATCTCCTCCTCGCAGTCCGCGACGAGGCCGGCGATGAACGGATCGATCTCCTCCAGTGGCAGGTACGTGAACGGGCCCGTCGCCGTCGCCTGGGGCGCGCGGCGCCACGCGTGCGTCAGGGCGCCGAACGCCGTCGCCCAGTGAGAGGACTCGCTCAGCAGTCGCGCGCCCTCGGCGCCGAGCGGGCTCACGACCCGGGACTGCGCCGTCGCGGGGTCCTGGGCCTCCCAGTGACCGCCGTCGGACGTCAGTCGGGCCAGACCCATGCCACGCAGGAGCTCGAGTGCCTCGACGAGCTCGCCGCCGGGCACCAGCCGCCTGTCCGTGGCGCTCAGGCCGCCCGCGGTGACGAGCTCCTCGTAGAGCGCTGTCCCCGCGCCCTCGAACAGGGCGCGCTGCTCGGGCCCGAAGGTCTCCACGCTCCCCACCCACCCCTCTCGCCCACCCCCGTGTGACCAGTGAGCATGATGATTCCACAAGCGACCAACAGCGAGGGCCCCGTCCGGCGTCGGACGGGGCCCTCGTGGCAGTGGAGGTGCGGCGGTCAGCCGCCCAGCCGGGCGCGGAGCCCGTCGAGCTCGGTCCACAGCACGGCCGGCAGGTCGTCGCCGAACTTCTCGAACCACTCCTGGATCTGCGGGATCTCGGCCTGCCACTCCTCGACGTCGACGTGCAGCGCAGCCGCCAGGTCCGCCTCGCTCATGTCGAGGCCCTCAGTGTCGAGCGAGCCCGGCGCCGGCACGTGGCCGATCGGGGTCTCGACCGCGGCGGCCTGGCCGTCGATGCGCTCGACGACCCACTTGAGCACGCGGCTGTTCTCGCCGAAGCCCGGCCACAGGAAGCCGCCCTCGTCGTCGCGGCGGAACCAGTTGACGTAGAAGATCTTCGGCAGCTTGGCGGCGTCGTTGTCCTTGCCGATGTTGATCCAGTGGCCGAAGTAGTCGCCGGCGTTGTAGCCGATGAACGGCAGCATCGCCATCGGGTCGCGGCGCACCACGCCCACGGCGCCGACCGCGGCGGCGGTGGTCTCCGAGGAGAGGGTCGCGCCGAGGAAGGTGCCGTGCGTCCAGTCGCGGGCCTCGAAGACCAGCGGCACGGTGGTCTTGCGGCGGCCGCCGAAGAGGATCGCGTCGATCGGGACACCGCGCGGGTCGTCGTACTCCGGCGCGAGGATGTCGCACTGCTTGATCGGGGTGCAGTAGCGGGAGTTCGGGTGGCTGGAGAGCTCCTCGGACTGCGGGCCCCACGGCTCGCCCTTCCAGGAGGTCGCGCTGGCGGGCGGGTTCTCCAGGCCCTCCCACCAGATGTCGCCGTCCTCGGTGAGCGCGACGTTGGTGAAGACCGAGTTGCCCTTGTTGATGGTCTTCATGGCGTTCGGGTTGGTGTGCTCGTTGGTGCCCGGGGCGACGCCGAAGAAGCCGTACTCCGGGTTGACCGCCCACAGCCGGCCGTCCTCGCCGATGCGCATCCAGGCGATGTCGTCGCCGAGCGTCTCGACCTTCCAGCCGGGGATGGTGGGCTCGAGCATCGCGAGGTTGGTCTTGCCGCACGCGCTCGGGAACGCCGCGGCGATGTACTTCACGGTGCCCTCGGGCGAGGTGAGCTTGAGGATCAGCATGTGCTCGGCCAGCCAGCCCTCGTCGCGCGCCATCACCGAGGCGATGCGCAGGGCGTAGCACTTCTTGCCGAGCAGCGCGTTGCCGCCGTACCCGGAGCCGTAGGACCAGATCGCGCGCTCCTCGGGGAACTGCACGATGTACTTGGTGTCGTTGCACGGCCACGCGACGTCGGCCTGTCCCGGCTCGAGCGGGTGGCCCACGGAGTGGATGCAGGGGACGAAGTCGGCGTCCAGCTCGGTCATCCGGTCGAGGACCGCGGTGCCCATGCGCGCCATCACGCGCATCGAGGCGGTGACGTACGCCGAGTCGGTGACCTCGATGCCGAACATCGGCTTCTCGGCGTCGAGGTGACCCATGACGAACGGGATGACGTACATGGTGCGCCCGCGCATCGAGCCTTCGTAGAGGCCCCGCATGAGCGTCTTCATCTTCTCGGGGTCCATCCAGTTGTTGGTCGGACCCGCGTCGCGCTCGTTCACCGAGCAGATGTAGGTGCGGTCCTCCACCCGCGCGACGTCGATCGGGTCGCTCGCGGCGTAGAAGGAGTTGGGCTTGATCGCCGGGTTGAGCCGGGTGAACGTGCCGGTCGACACCAGGGCGTCGGTGAGCTCGGTCCACTCCTCGTCCGAACCGGTGCACCAGTGGATCCGGTCGGGCTGGGTCATCGCTGCGACCTCGTGGACGAAGTCGAGGATGCCCTGGTGGGTCGTCGGGGCGGTGGTAGGGGCCGTCGTGGTTTCGGCAGTCATGGACTGGTTCCCTCTCGCGGGTGCCGCAGTGCTCGCTCGGCGTCGTTGTCGGCGACTCTTCTGTGCCCACGAGGGAGCCGGTGCCGGACTGCTCCGACCCCGTGGGTGGTGTGACAGTAACCGGGATTCTGACGTGTACACATTGGAACGATCAACGGTAGGTGTGCGGCGTCACATCCCTTGTTTTGAGCGGGATTCGCGCGCCCCGCGGAGTCCGCAGTTGGGTCTTTCGGAGACCTAACTCCGGGTGGTCGCCGAGGACACCCGGACCGGCCGGTGGCCCTGATTTCGGCATCGCCGAGAGGGTCGGCTATCCTCGTCCAGTCGCTCACCCCGGTGGGTCGATGGGCGCCCGTAGCTCAACGGATAGAGCATCTGACTACGGATCAGAAGGTTTGGGGTTCGAATCCCTACGGGCGCGCAAGGTGACGGGCCCGTGACCTGCAGAGATGCAGACCGCGGGCCCGTGCTCGTCTGTGGTGGGCGTGAGTGCCGACGCACTGCTCACCGGACCGCTTCATGATCGCTGCAGAGGGCGTCTCCGAGCCCGTCTGCGCGTTCGCCGAGCACATGCGCGTCGACCCTCAGGGTTGCCGTGGCGTCCGAGTGCCCGAGGCGGTCTGCGACTGCATGCGGTGGCGGGCAGTTGCGACAGGTCCGGGTGACGGCACGTTCGTCGGCGCAGGCGCGCACGATCTCGAAGGAGCGGCTTCTCGCGCGGCCCCGGTGGAGTGATCCCTTCGGGGCACAGGGCGGCCTGTTCGCTTCCCGGATCCGGCCATCGCGCACGGGGCTCGACCTGCTGTTCGGACTCGCGCTGCGGCACCATGCGGTCCGACGCAACCGGTCGAGGAGGACCTCGTCTGCGCGACCAGGAAGCCTGAAGTTGGCTTCCCGGGCCGACGGAGTCGGTCATCGAGGTGTCTGCTGTTTCCCGCATGTTTCGACGGGGAGAGTTCTGAGTTAAACGTGCCGAAACCCTTGCATATCGCGGCATTCCTCTGCATACACTCTCCCCTCAGGCCGCCGAGCCGAAGAGAGGGGTGGCCGTGAGCATCACCACGGACGAACTGGCAGCGGAGCATTCCGCCGTGTTCGACGGACCGAGCGCGACGGGATCCTCCAACGCGCGCGGAGGCGTGCTCCGGCGCCTGCTGACCAGCCAGCTCTCCGGCATCATCCTCGCATTCGTGGTGTGGGAGCTCGTGCCTCGGATCGGGCTGGTTCCGAAGCGCTACATCCCGCCGTTCACCGAGGTGCTTCCGGAGTTCTTCGCCGAGCTCGGCCGCGCCGAGTTCTGGGTCGCAACCGGCAACACCCTGTGGGCCTGGGCCGTGGGCTTGGGCATCGGCGTCGTCACCGGTGTCCTCATCGGCGTCCTCATCGGCTCGAGCGCCGCCGCCTACCGGGCGACCCGTTTCGTGCTTGAGTTCCTCCGGCCGATCCCGTCGGTCGCGCTGATCCCGCTCGCCGTACTGCTGTTCGGGATCAACGGGCACATGAAGATCTCGCTGGTCATCTTCGCGACGGTCTGGCCGATCCTGATCCAGACCGTCTACGGCGTGCGCGAACTCGACCCCGTCGCCCGCGACACGGCGCGCTCGTTCGGCTACTCGCGGTGGGACGTCTTCAGTCACGTGACCCTCCCGACCGCCGCCCCTTCGATCGCGACGGGGATCCGGATCGCGTCAGCGCTGGCCATCGTCATCGCCGTCACGGCCGAGCTGATCACCGGCGTCCCGGGCTTGGGCGCTGAGGTGCTGTTCGCCCAGAGCGCCGGCTCCAGCGTCCGGCTCTACGCTCTCATCCTCGCCATTGGCATCGTGAGCTACGCCCTTTCTCAGGTCATCGAGGCCGTCGAGCGGCGCCTGCTCTGCTGGCATGTGAGCTTCCGGACGGAGCACGCCTGATGCGCGGTCGACTGCGAGCACTGGCCCTCGAGGTCGCCGGGCCGCTCGTCATCATCGCGGTGTGGTGGGTGGCGACGGCCAACTCCACGTCGCTGTACTTCCCGCCCCTGGAGACCATCCTCGGACGGTTCCGTGACGTCTGGCTGGGAGCGGGCTTCACCGAGCACGCCGTGCCGAGCCTGAGCCGGATGCTCATCGGCTATGTGATCGCCGTCGTCGTTGGCGTCGGGCTCGGCGTCATGGTGGGCCTCTCGCCGTGGGCACGCCGGCTCCTCGGCCCCAGCGTGGAGTTCCTGCGCGCCCTCCCCGCCGTCGTCCTGGTGCCGTTCGCCTTGGTCGTCTTCGGTGCCGGGGACGGCATGCAGATCTTCGTTGTCGCGCTCGGCTGCTCCTTCCCGATCCTGCTCAACACCGTCGCCGGGGTCCGGGGGACCGAGCCGGTCATGGTCGACGTGGCTCGCACCTTCCAGTTCACCAGGTCTGAGACCGTGCGCCGCGTCATCCTCCCGGCCGCGGCGCCGAGCATCTTCGCGGGACTGCGCGCAAGCCTCGCGCTCGCCCTGATCCTCATGGTGGTCGGCGAGATGGTGGGCAGCACCAACGGGATCGGCTACTCGATCCTGCAGTCGCAGCGCCTCTTCGCGATCTCGGACATGTGGGCGGGCCTGATCATGCTCGGCTCTCTCGGCTATCTCATCAATCTCCTGCTCCTCGGGACGGAGCAGGTCGCACTCCGCTGGCACCGCGGACTGAAAGCGAGGACAAGAGACGCATGAGCAACACGAGCAAGGTCCCTCACGAGCGCATGCCGACGACCACCGTCCGCTCCGGCGGCGAGCACGGCACCGCCATCGTCGAGGTCGACCACATCGCCAAGACGTACGGCAGCGGCGCGAAGATGCACGAGGCGGTCCGCGACGTCGCCTTCGACGCCCGGCCGGGAGAATTCCTATGCGTCGTGGGCCCCTCCGGGTGCGGGAAGACCACGCTGCTGCGGTGCCTCTCGGGCCTCATGCCACCCACCTCCGGCGAAGTGCGTCTGCACGGCCGGGCGATCACGTCGCCGCCGCCGCAGATGGGGCTGGTCTTCCAGGAGTACAACCGGTCGCTGTTCCCCTGGATGTCGGTGCGCCGCAACGTCGAGCAGCCGCTGCGCAAGCGTCTGGGCAAGACCGACCGGCGCACGGCCGTCGATGAGGCGCTCGCCGCCGTCGGGCTCACCGGTCACGAGGACAAGTACCCGTGGCAGCTCTCCGGTGGGATGCAGCAGCGCGTCGCGATCGCGCGGGCGATCGCCTATCGGCCCGAGATCCTGCTCATGGACGAGCCGTTCGCCTCCGTCGACGCGCAGACGCGCATCGAGCTGGAGGACCTGGTCTTGGAAGTCTGTGCGAGGTACGGCATCACTGTCCTCTTCGTCACCCACGACATCGACGAGGCGGTCTACCTGGCCGACCGCATCGTGGTGCTGAGCCCACCGCCGTGCGTGGTCAAGGAGATCGTGACCATCGACCTGCCGAGGCCGCGCGACCAGATCACCACCAAGGCGCTCGCCGAGTACAGCGAGCTGCGCAAGCACGTGTTCGAGCAGATCGTCGGCCGGCACTGAACCCCACTGAGGCCCGCGACGACGCGGCCGGCAACACCCACCCACTCGAGAACTTGTTTGAGGAGCTCACCATGACCCGCACCCGTTCCATCCGATTCGGTGCCGTCGTTGTCGCAAGCGTGCTGGCCCTGACCGCCTGCGGCGGTGGCGGCAGCGCCTCGGAAGCCGGAGAGGGGGGCCTCATCGAGATCACGGTCGGGACGATGCCGATCGTCACCAACTCCGTGCTCGCGCTCGGCGTCGAGAAGGGCTTCTTCGAGGAGGAGGGTCTCGACGTCACGCTCGAGACCGGCCAGGGCGGTGCCGCGCTGCTGCCGGCCGTCATCAACGGCCAGTACGACTTCGCCTTCTCCAACAACGTCTCCATCCTGACCGCGCGCGCCCAGGGCATGCCGGTCAAGATCGTGGCCGCCGCCAGCAGCGCCGGCGAGGACCCGGCGCCCCCGGACGAGGCCATCGTCGCCTCGGCGAGTAGCGGGATCACCTCGCTCGACCAGGTCCGGGACACCACAGTGGCCGTCAACCAGTTGCTCAACATGGTCGAGGTGGCCGACCGGGTCGCGCTGGAGAACGCGGGCGTCGACCTCGACTCGATCGAGTTCATCGAGATGGGCTTCCCGGACATGCCGGCCGCACTGGCCAACGACAAGGTCGACGTGGCCCACGTCGCCGAGCCGTTCCTCACCCAGGCAGTCGCCGACGGGGCCACCATCCTCTCGGCGCCGTACCGTGAGGTCACCCCCGACGTCTTCATGTCCTCCTGGTTCACCAGCGAGAACACGATCGCGAAGAGCCCCGAGGTCGTCGAGAAGTTCCAGGCGGCACTGGAGAAGTCCCGCCGGTACGCCGTCGACCACACCGACGAAGTCCGCTCCTTCATTCCCACCTTCATCGGCATGGATGCCGATCTCGCGGACAAGATCGCCCTCGGTAACTGGCCTGCTGGCCTGCCTGAGGAGACGTCGCTCCAGGCCTGGTACGACGCAGCGGTGACCTACGGGGTCTTCACCGAGGACCAGCTGTCCGACCCCACCGAGGTCCTCGCCGACTGACGCCCGCCCTGGACAAGCCGGGGAACTGCGGTGGGGTCGACTCCAGCTCGCTGGAGTCGACCCCACCGCACTTCAGCGTCCCAGTCCATGGCCGAGTGGCCGGGCAGCCGGCCCGGCGGCCACGAACGGAGCGATGGGCGGCTGAGACGGCAAGCCGATCGCCAGCCGCCCGTCCGGGTCGCCCAGGGTCGCCAGCGATCCGTCGACTCGCGATGGCCGAGTACGGCGGCTACTGCTGGCGGACGAACGGGCCGCGGTGGATCTCGTGGACTTCAGCGTCCGACGGTCGGTGGCTGTCGGCGCCAGTCGCTTGCACCGATCGTGGGCCCTGGACCTACCGGTTCGAGAGCGACTTCTCTGGTGAGTCCGTGCGACCGGCACGCTGGAGCGTGCCCCGTGTGCGGTCCGGGCTTCACTGCGTCATGTCAGACGGACGCTTCGGCTTCCGAAGCGTGGTGACCCGTCCACAGCCTGAGCCTGATGTTGCGCGATTCAGTGAAGTGCTCGGTCGCGAGCTTCGAGGCCTCGTCGCCGTCGCGGTTCTCGATCGCTTCGACGAGGGCGAGGTGCTGGTCGTTGCCCCGCTCCCAGCGACCGGGAAAGGCGAGCGTGGTCGCAGGGTAGCGGCCCAGATGCAGACCGAGGCGCTCGAGGAGGTCGATCATGGACCGGTTGTGGGTCGCCCGCCACACCGCACGGTGGAACCTGTCGTTGGCGGCTGCCATGTCCGGCGGCGCGGGGGATTCCATGTCGATCATGGCCTGGGCGAGCTGGTGCATCTGCAGAAGGTCGTGCATGGTGCGCCGCTCCGAGGCCATTCGGGCCGCCGTCGCCTCCAGCGCGATGCGCGTCTCGTAGAGGTCCAGGACGTCTTCGGGGCTGTCCTCCCGCACGCTGAGACCGCGATCGGTGCGCACCACGATGCCGTCCTGCTCCAGGCGCGTCAGGGCCTCCCGGATGGGGGTGCGGCTCATCTGGCACCAGTCGGCCAGGGCCGTTTCCACGAGGGGGTCGCCGGGACGCAGCTCTCCGCTGACGATGGCCTGGCGGATCCTGTCGTAGGCTCCGCGCTGTCGCGCTGTGGATGCTCGCCCACGCGTCGGCCCGGAGGGTGACGTTCGCGGGCTGCTGCTCGTGGTCATGACATACCTTTCCCCGATACCGAAGCCCGATGACGACCATCTCGGTCCTGACCCGGTAGCAGACAACGTGACTCTATACTGTGTACGTTAGTATGCATGTCTGGCGATGTGAAGACGCCGCGGTCGGCTGCGAGCGGTGATGAAACGTCCGCCCGTCTGTCCAGGCTGGGGGCGCTCGTGCGGGAGGCCCAGAATCCGGGCGTTTCGCCTGCCGATGTCATCGATCTGCCGCCGGGATCCGCCCTCGATCTGGCCCAGGTTCGGCTGACCCGAGCGTCCACGACGTCGGTCGAGACCCGCACTCCGGTCACCGTCTCGTTGCTGAACCAGCGGGGGACCGTGCAGGGCGGGGTGTTCTCCGTGATCGCCGACGCGACCGCCGGGTGGGCCACCGAGGCATACCTCGGCAACGACTCCTACGCCACCACCGCAGTCGCCAGTCAGTTGCTCGGGGTGGCTGTCGAGGGCGACGTCCTCGTCACCCGGGCGCAGATCGTTCACGGCGGACGCCGTACGGTCGTGGCGTCCGCGGAGATCCACCGCCAGCGGTCCGGCTCGAGCGACCGCTTGGTGGCCGTCGTGACCTGCCAGCAGCTGGTTCTAGCCGAGTCCTGAGCTTCCTTGATGTTCAACCGCCCCAAGTGCTTGCATGTGACAGCATTCATCTGCATACACTGGCGCCTCCGATCCAACTGAGGAGGCCCGCCGTGGTGCGTGTTCTACGTCCGACGACCTTGGATGAGGCGCTCGCCGTGCTGCGCGACGCCGATGAGGACACGAAGGTTGTCGCCGGAGGCACGGCGCTGATGCTCATGATGCGTGCCGGGTTGCTCTTCCCCGACACGTTGGTCTCGCTCGAGGACATCCCCGCGCTGGACTACATCACCATCGACGAGGACCAGGTCCGGCTGGGTGGGCTCACCACCCTGCGCACGATGGAGCGCTCGCAGGACCTCGCCGCCGTGCTGCCGACCCTGACCCAGGCGCTCCCGCTCGTGGCCAACCACCGGGTCCGCAACCGGGCGACGATCGGCGGGAACCTGTGCGAGGCCGACTACGCCTCCGACCCCCCGTCGATCCTGGTCACGCTGGACTGCCAGGTGCGGTTGCGCAGCACGCGTGGTGATCGGCTGGTCCCGTTGCGCGAATTCCTGGTCGACTACTACGAGACCACGATCGAGCACGACGAGCTCGCGGTCGAGGTGATCATCCCCCGACCGGCCGCGGGCACTCGCACCCACTACGTCAAGTACGTCAGCCGGACCTCCGAGGATCGTCCGTGCGTCGGCGTCGCCGCTTCGTTGCAGGTCGTCGACGGCACGTGCCGCGCTGTGAACGTCCAGGTCGCGGGAGCCACCGCGACTCCCTTCAGCGTCCCCCACGCCCTTGCCGACTGCGTCGGACAGGCGCCCACCGACGGCCTGTGGGCACACGTGGCGCACGCTTTCGCGACCGAGATCGACCCCATCGAGGATGTGCGCGGCTCCTCGGCCTACCGACGTCAGGTCACCGGTCGGCTCGTTGCGCGAACCCTGCGTGGCCTGACCCAGAACCACCAGAACGGAGCGACCCGGCTGTGAAGACCCCCGCTGAGATCAACAGCGACGGCGCTGTCGCCGTCGAAGCCGGCTCGGCCATCGGCAAGTCGGTCGACATGTACGCCGGCCGGTCCCGCGTCGACGGGACCATCGAGTTCGCCCTGAATGCCGAGATCCCCGGCATGCTGCACGCCGCCCTGGTTCGCAGCACCGTCCCGCACGCCGAGATCATCTCCGTCGACGTCTCGGCGGCCCTTGAGCTCGAGGGTGTGGTGACCGTCATGACCGCCGCCGACTTCGAGAAGCCGGGCGCCCCCGCGCGCCACTATGGCCCGGTCATCAATGACCAGCCGGTCCTGTGCGGGCGCAAGGTTCGCTTCGTCGGCGACCCCATCGCCATCGTCGGCGCCGAGACTGCGGAGATCGCACGAGCCGCGGCCGAGCTCGTGGAGGTGGAGTACAAGGAGCTTCCGGCCATCGCCTCGGTCGAGGAGGCGCTCGCCCCCGATGCCGAGCTGGTCCACGACCAGCCGCCGCGGGCCCGTCGGCGCAGCTACTCCGACATCCGCCTGCTCGGTCGTGAGGGCAACGTCTGCACCAAGTTCCAGGTCCGCAAGGGGGACGTGGACGCAGCCTTCGCCGAGGCCGACCACGTCATCGAGGACGTCTACTACAGCCCCGCGGTCTCGCACGTGACGATGGAGCCGCACGTCGTCCTCGCCTCCTTCAACGCGCAGGGCCTGCACGTGGTGAGCAGCACCCAGGCGCCGTTCGCGGTCCGCGACACCCTGACGGAGATGTTCGACCTGCCTTCCTCGAAGGTCCGCGTCACGGTGCCGCCGATCGGTGGCGGGTACGGCGGCAAGACCTACGCGAAGGTCGAGCCGGTCACCGCGGCGCTGGCCTGGCACAGCGGCCGGCCGGTCAAGCTCGTGCTCTCGCGGGAGGAGGAGTTCCTCACCACCACCAAGCACGCCGCCGAGATCCACATGCGCTCCGCGGTCAAGGCCGACGGCACCATCATCGGGCGCGACGTCACGATCTACTTCAACGGCGGCGCGTACGCCGACATCAGCCCGCGCCTGATCAAGAACGGCAGCTACAGCTGCGTAGGCCCCTACCGCATCGCCAACGTGCGGATCGACTCCTACGCCCTGTACACCAACCAGGTCCCTGCCGGGGCCTACCGCGGCTACGGCGTCTCTCAGGCCGCATGGGGCTACGAGAGCCAGATGGACCAGATCGCCGACGCCCTGGGCATGGACCCCGTCGAGCTCCGCCACCGCAACCTGCTCAAGCCCGGCGAGGAGTTCGCCACGGGCGAGATCATGAGGGAGGCCGTCTACGACGAGCTCCTCGACATGGCGGCCGAGGCGGTCGACTGGCCCCATGAGGCACGCGTCGACCTGGGCGAGGACCTTGTGCGCGCCAAGGGCGTCGCGGTGATCTTGAAGTCCACCATCACTCCGTCCACCAGTCACGCCGCCGTGCGCCTCGACAACGACGGCTCGGTGCACGTGCTGACCTCATCGGTCGAGATGGGCCAGGGCGCACACACGGTGCTTGCTCAGATCGCCGCGCAGGAGCTCGAGGTTGACATCGACCAGGTCAGCGTCAGCGCACCCGACACCGCGTACACGCCCTATGACCAGACCACCAGCTCCAGCCGCACCACCCGAGCCATGGGTGGCGCTGTGTCCAAGGCGGCCGCCGAGGTTCGCGAACGTCTGCTCGAACGCGCCGCGGACATGTTGGACGTGACCGCGGACAAGCTGGTCCTCAACGAAGGCAAGGTCGAGATCCGCGACGTCCTCGACAGTGGCATCGCTATCCCGGACGTCCTGGCCGAGTCCCGCACCGGCAGCATCGTGGGTCAGGGCGAGGTGATCACCGCCGGCGGCCTGGACGCCGAGACGGGTCAGGGCCTGGCCAGCGACCACTGGCATCAGGGCAGCGCGTCGGTCGTACTCGACGTCGACCTCGCCACCGGCAAGATCTACCTGCGCTCGCTCTACTCCGCAGCGCTCGCCGGCCGCGTCATCAACCCGAAGCTGGCCAAGCTCCAGATGCACGGCAGCATGATCTTCGGCATCGGGCACGCCTTGTACGAAGAGCTGATCTTCGAGGACGGCCAGCTGACCAACCCCAACCTGTCCGACTACGCCATCACCGCGATGGGCGACCTGCCGAAGCTGGAGATCGGGCTGCTCGAGGAGTCGGGGGCCGCCACGATCCACGGACTGGGGGAGACCACCCTTCCTCCCGTCATCGCCGCGATCGGCAACGCCGTCGCGCGAGCCACCGGAGCCCGGGTTCGTCGGCTCCCCATCACCCCGGAGCGGGTCATCGAAGCACTGGAGGCGCTGTGAGCGGGACCGAGGAAGTCAAGGACGTCACCTGCCGTATCAACGGCGAGGAGGTGACGTTGACCGGTGAGGCGGCCGGCTCGACGGTCGCTGCGCTGCGTGCACGAGGGCTCTACGGCGTGCGCGAGACCTGTGGGCTCGGCGTGTGCGGTACGTGCACCGTACTCGTGGACGGGGAGCCGGTCAGCACCTGCATCCTGCCCAAGTTCGCCCTCGAGGGTCGTGACGTCGTCACTGTCGAGGGCGCGGCCACGGACGGCGAGCTCAGCGAGCTGCAGAAGCAGTTCATCGAGTCCCAGGCGTTCCAGTGCTCCTTCTGCACGCCAGGGTTCCTCGCCAGCGCACAGGCACTGCTGGACCGCACCACCGGCGAGCTCACCCGCGACGAGGTCGAGGAGGGTCTGCAGGGGCACCTGTGTCGGTGCGGGTCCTACGACGCGATCAACGACGCGATCATCGCGGTCAGCCGGCGTCGGGGGGCTGGCGACCCGGACGCGGGCGTCGCATGACCTGGGCGCACGAGCGGCCGTTCGAGCCGGTCCACGACCGGCTGCCGTTCCAGCCCATCACGGCCAGGCCGTCGCCGCCGTGGCCGGGCGGGGCGCGGCTCGCGGTGTGGATCGTGCCCAACGTCGAACACTACGAGTACCTGCCGCCCGACGGGGCGCAGAACCCCTACCCCCGTGGACCGCACCCCGACGTCCGCAAGTTCAGCTACCACGACTACGGCAACCGAGCCGGGTTCTGGCGGATGGTGGAGGTGCTGGACCGCTGGGAGATCCCGTGCACGACCTCTCTCAACGTGGCGGTCCTGGACCACTACCCCGAGGTCGCTGAAGCAATGGTCACGCGCGGCTGGGAGTTCATGAGCCACGGCCTGTACAACACGCGCTACCTCACCGGGCTCACCGAGAGCCAGGAGCGCGAGTTCCTCACCGAGGTCGACGACCTGCTGTTCTCCCGCACGGGCCGACACTTCGCCGGGATGCTGGGCCCCAACATCTCGGGCAACCCGTGGACCCCGGACCTGATGGCCGAGCAGGGCATGACCTACCACGCAGACTGGGTCCACGACGAGCGACCGGCTCCACTGCTGACCCGCTCCGGTCGACGTCTCGTCGCGCTGCCCTACACCTACTCGCTCAACGACGCACCGCTGCTGATGCGCTCGCACCGCGAAGGCGCGGCGTACACCAAGATGTGTGCCGACCAGTTCGACGAACTCTGCGAAGGTGAGGAGCACGTGGGCAGGATGATGTGCCTGTCCCTCCATCCGTTCGCGATCGGTCAACCGCACCGCGTCGAGGCACTCGACGCGGTCCTGGCGCACCTGCGGTCGCGGGATGACGTGTGGATCGCCACCGGATCGCAGATCGCCGAGCACTACCTGAGCACGGCGTACGACGACGACCTGGCCCGTGCCACCGAGGGGGGCGCAGCATGAGCGAGGGGCATGTCACCGCAGGACCGCAGTCGATGAACCTGACCTCCGCGGCGCGGCCGGCCCGACCCGGTTACGACCACGGCTGGTTCAGCTACCGGCCCGTCCTCAGGTCATCGGCGCCTGCCTGGCCCGGAGGCCGACCGCTCGCGGTCGCGGTGATCCTCGACGTGCGCGCAGCCGAGTGGGAGAGCGTCGCACCGGCGGTTCCGGTGCCCGGCGGGCGCGGCATCGCGCCGTATCCGGACTACCCGCGTCTGTCGCACCGAGAGTTCGGGCACCGCGTCGGCGTGTGGCGCCTGAGCACGATGCTCGACGACCTGCAGATCCCGTGGACCGGGGTGCTCGACGTCCTCACCGCCGAGCACTACGCCCCGGTCCGGGAGCTGGTCGTGGACCAGGCCTCGCAGATCGCGGCGGGAGGTCTCAGCGCGAGTCGTCCGATCACCTCCGCGATGGTCGAACAGGAAGAGCGCGCCTACGTCGACGCCACCCTCGAGCGCCTCGACGCGGCCCTCGGCGCAGCCCCGAGGACGTGGATGGGACCCGGCTGGTCGCAGTCGGCGTTGACCCCGGGCATCCTGGCCGATGCCGGCGTGAAGGTCATGCTGGACTGGGGCAACGACGATGTGCCTTACCGTGTCGAGGCCGCCGACCCGCTGTGGTCAGTGCCGGTGTCGTGGGAGCTGACTGATGTCGCCGCCATGTTCGAGCGCGACGTGGAGCCGGCCGTGTACGCCGAGTCGGTCGAGCGTGCCGTCGACGTGCTGGCCCGAGACGGCGCCCAGATCCCGCGCATGCTGTGCCTGCACCTGCACCCGTGGCTCAGCGGTGAAGCATTCCGTACCCGCGCACTGCGACCAGTGCTCACCCGACTTGCACAGCGAGACGACGTGTGGCTGGCGACGCCCGAGCAGATGATCGTGCACCTGGCTGGCGGCATCTGATGCCGGGGCGGCCCAGCATCGCGCTGATCAGCACCGGTGGAACCATCGACTCCCTGGGCCATGACCGCACCGACCTGGCGTTCTACACCGAGGCTCGCTCGCGCCTACCCGAGGGTGAGCTGCTGTCCGCGGTCCCCGAGATCGCCGAGGTCGCCGACATCGAGCCGATCCCGTTCGACCGGGTCCCCAGCTACCAGCTGTCGGTCCAGTCCTGGGCCAGGCTGGCCCAGACCGTCCGACAGCTGATCGGTGAGTCTCCCCGTGACGGGGTCGTGATCACCCACGGCACCAACAGCCTCGAGGAGACCGCCTTCCTGCTCAGCCTGACCGTCAACTGCCTCAAGCCCGTCGTGGTCGTCGGCGCGATGCGACCCTTCAACGCTCTCGCCGCAGACGGACCGCTGAACCTGCTGCAAGCGGTGCGGCTGGCCGTCTCGCCGCACGCGCGGGGTCACGGAGTGCTGGTGGTCTCCAACGACACCGTCTTCGCCGCTCGGGACGTCGCCAAGGCGACCACGTTCCGAGCCAACGCGTTCACCGGCGCAGACCTGGGCCCGGTGGGTCACGTCGAGGCCGACGGCAGCGTCGACTTGCGGATGCGTCACCGCTCCAACGGCACGCCTCTCTTCGACGTCGCGGACGTTGCACACATGCCTCGCGTGGATGTGGTGACCTCCTACGTCGGAGCCGACGGCGCTCTGATCGACGCGGCCGTGGCAGCAGGCGCGCGCGGGATCGTGTCGGCCGGGACCGGTGGCGGCCGACCCACCCAGGCCGAGGATGAGGCCCTCGAACGCGCCGCCCGGTCCGGGGTGGTGGTGTGCCAGTCCAGCCGCGTCCCCACGGGGAAGGTGCTGCGCTCCCCCCAGATGAAGACCGCCGGACGCGTGGTCGCGGGCGCACGCCCGGCCTGGCAGGCTCGGATCGCGCTGGCGCTCGCACTGACCAGGACCCGAGATCCGGACGAAGTGCAAACGTATCTGGACCGCCTCTGAATGCAGCTGTATGCTGCGATGTACAACTGATTTCACGGAGGTGGCGGGACCATGCAGATCGACAACGAGTTCCGAGTGCAGGCGCCGGCCGATGAGGTGTGGGACTACCTCCAGCGCACCGAGGACGTCGTGGAGTGCATCCCGGGCGCTGCGATCCTGGAGAAGCTCAGCGAGGACGAGTACCGCGGTCAGGTGACCGTCAAGCTCGGTCCGCTGGCCGTCGTCCTGCAAGGCATGGTCACCATCGACGAGCGTGACCACGACGCACGCACGATGAAGCTCACCGGCCGGGCCAAGGACACGAAGGGTCGCGGAGCGACCGATGCCGGCGTCGTCGTCGACCTCGTCCCCGAGGGCGAGGGCACCCGAGTGTCGCTGGTGTCCGACATCAAGATCACCGGGAAGATCGCCCAGTTCGGGCGCGGGGTGATGAAGGATGTCAGCCAGCGCATCGCCGACGAGTTCGCCCGCAACCTCGAAGCGCGCCTGACCAGCCCGGCAGCCCCCGAGGCCGGGGCCGAAGCGGGTCGTGCGACGGGGCCGGACGCCGTCGCCGAGGCACACCCCGGTGCGACCTCGGCGGCGCCGCGCCCGGCCCAGACGGCTCCGGCGGCCTCGGGTCCCCGGCACGCTGCCGCGACCCCGGCTCAGGCGGCGCCGTCGGTGGGCGGGCTCCGCCTCGTCGCCGGCGCGCTGGCGCGCGCGCTCGGTTCGGCGATCGGCAGCTTGTTCCGCAAGCTGGCCAAGCCGTTCACCGGCGACAATGGCGGACGCCGCTGATGGTCAACCGGCTGCTGACGCGGCTGGACCCCGTCCAGTCCGAGACCTACTACCGCGAAGGGCGTTGGCGTACGGACTCGCTGTGGGACGTGTTCCAGGTGGGTGCCTACGCTCACCCCGACCGGGCGGCGATCATCGAGCGCACTCGCACCCACACCTATCGCGACCTGCTCGACGCGGCCGGCCGCCTGGCCGGGTGGTTGCACGGCCAGGGCCTGCGCCAGGGGGACCGGGTCGCCGTGTGGCTGCCGAGCCGTGCCGAGGTCGCGGTCGCAGTGCTGGCATGCGCCCGGCTGGGACTGGTCTGCTGCCCCTCGTTGCATCGGGACCACACGGTCGGTCAGGTCGTCGAGCTCGTCGAACGCATGCGGGCCGCGGCCTTCATCGGCCAGCCCGGCTACGGGGCTGACGCCGACCGGCACGACATCTTCACCGAGCTGGGCGAGCTCGACACCGCTCCAGTCATGCTGCAGCTGCCTGCCCTCCCTGACACAGTCGATCGGCCGGGGCAGTCGGGGCTCTTGGCCGACCTGGCCGACACCGCGTTGCCGTCCGGGCATCGAACGCACCCCGACGCCGTGGTGTACCTGGCCTTCACCTCGGGCTCGACCGGTGAACCCAAGGGCGTCATGCACTCGAGCAACACGCTGCTGTCGCCGGTGCGCGCCATGGTCCGGGACTGGGACCTGGGCGGAGACACGGTCATCTACTCGCTCTCGCCCCTCAGCCACAACCTCGGCTTCGGCGCCATGCTGACCGCGCTCGCCAGCGGTGGGACCCTGGTCGCGCACGACCTGCCGCGTGGAGCCAGCGTCGCCCAACGGATGGCAGAGACCGGCACCGCATTCGCCTTCGGCGTCCCCACCCACGTCGTCGACCTGCTCGGAGAGCTTGAGCGCGGTCACGCTCGAGAACTGCGCCTGCGCGGGTTCCGCATCTCCGGTGCCGCAGTGTCCGAGGACGTGGTCCTGCGACTGCGGGCACGCGGGATCACGCCGCAGACCGGGTACGGGATGACGGAGGCCGGCTCGCACCACTACACGCGTGCCGACGACGCGCCGGAGCTGATCGCCGCGACCTCAGGTCGCCCCTTCGAAGGCCACGAGGTCAAGATCGTCGATCGCGAGGACTCCACGCGCGAGCTGCCGCCCGGCGAGGTCGGCCAGATCCTGGGCCGTGGCCCGAGCATCACCGTGGGCTACTTCGACGACCAGCGGGCCACCGAGGCCAGCCTCACCGACGACGGGTGGCTGCTGACCGGTGACCTGGGATGGCAGGACGAGAACGGCTACATCCGCATCACCGGTCGCAAGAAGGACGTCATCATCCGCGGGGGGCACAACATCTTCCCCGCACGGATCGAAGGACTCGCCCACGGCTGCCCCGGGCTCGACGCCGTCGCGGCCGTCTCGGTCCCCGACCCGCGCCTGGGCGAGAGGGTCTGTCTGGTGGTCGCCACCGCAGGCCGACCGCCCGCGGCTGAGGTCGTCCTGCAGCACCTGGACCGGGCCGGGTTGTCCAAGTACGACATGCCTGAGTTCTACGCCGTCACGGACGCGCTGCCGCTGCTTCCCTCGGGCAAGGTCGACAAGCGCAGGATCGAGGCACTCATCGCCGACGGATCCCTGTCGGTCGAACCGGTTCGATTCACAACAGGAGCCACGGCATGAGCGAGAAGATGCAGGCAGTCCTCATCTCCCAGTTCGACGACCTCGACGCGATCGAGGTCGCCGAGGTCGACCGACCCGAGCCGGCCGCCGACGAGGTGCTGGTCGGTGTCGCCGCGGTGCCGGTGAACTTCGTCGACCTGGTCACGATGCGCGGGGAGTACCAGTTCAAGCCGACCCTGCCCTACATCCCGGGCAAGGGCCCGGCCGGAACGGTGCTGGCGGTGGGCTCTGAGGTCACCGACCTCAAGGTCGGGGATCGGGTGCTCGCCATGGCTGAGTACGGCGGTTACGCACAGGCGTGCGCCGTACGAGCCGACCAGGTCTACCTCCTGCCCGAGGAGCTGAGCTTCGAGGACGCCGCGGCCATGTCCCTGGCCTTCGACACCGCATGGATGGCGCTGGTCGACCGGGCTCGCGTCGCGCGGGGCGACCGGGTGCTGGTCCTGGGCGCCAGCGGCGCCGTCGGCTCCGCAGCCGTTCAGCTCGCCTGTGCGCTGGGAGCTGGTCAGGTCATCGCAGGCGTGTCCAGCCCGGACCGCTTCGAGGAGCTGAGATCCCTGGGTGCGGACGACTACGTCGACCTCTCGCAGGAGCCGCTGCGCGAGACCGTGCGCTCGCGCGTCGCGGAGCTCACCGACGGGCACGGGGCGGACGTGGTCATCGACATGCTCGGTGGTGACCCGTTCGACGGCGCCGTGCGCGCCGTGGCCTGGCGAGGCCGGATGGTCATCGTCGGGTTCGCCGCAGGTCGCATCCCGACGCTGAAGATGAACTACGTGCTGCTGAAGAACATCGAAGTCTCCGGCCTCCAGATCAGCGATTACCGCAAGCGCACCCCGGAGCTGATGCGTCGCTGCTACGAGCAGGTCTTCGACTTCACCGTCGCCGGCGCGATCACCCCGCCCGCCTTCGACGCTCGACCGCTGAGCCAGTGGCGCAGCGCTGTGGAGGACCTCTCCAACCGCTCCACCACGGCGCGGCAGCTGTTGCAGCCCTCCTGCCCGCATGCCGAGTGACGACTTAACACAACGGCAATCGCAGACCCATTGACGTGTCGTGTACCACTGCATACATTGGCACAACGTTGCATCCCGGGGGCACCGTGCCGCTGTCGCGAAGGTCGCAGTGGCTTCACCCAGAACGAGGAGCTTGGTCACATGAACCGGTTTCGCAAGAGCGCCGCACTCGCCGTCACCCTGACGCTCGCATCCGCCCTGACGGCCTGCGCAGGCGCTGACAGTGGTAGCGCCGGCGGCGACGACGGCGTCTTCAAGGTCGGGCTGTTGCTGCCCTCGGTCGGGCCGTTCGCCGGCATCGCCGAGGACCAGGCAGACGGCTTCCGGCACTACGTCGAGGACGTCGCCGGCGGCGAGTTCGGCGACACCGAGGTCGAGATCGTCACCGGAGACGAGGGCAACGACCCCACCATCGCCCAGGAGAACGTCCAGCGGCTGGTGGAGAAGGAGAACGTCGACGCCCTCGTCGGCGTGATCAGCAGCGCGGTTGCCTACGCCATCGCTCCCTACATCGCTGAGTCCGGCGTGCCAACGGTGTTCACCGCCACGACCGCCGACGACCTCACCCAGCGTCAGCACTCTCCGAACATGTTCCGCGTCAGCAACGCTGCCTCGCAGATCATGCTTCCCCTGGGCGAGTACGCCTGCAAGGACGCCGGGTACGAGACCGCGGCCATGGTGAGCCTCGACTACTCCTTCGGGTGGGAGGCCATGGGCGGCTTCGCCAAGGCCTACCAGGACGCCGGCTGCACCATCAAGCAGGAGCTCTACACGCCCCTCGGCACCGCCGACTGGGGCTCGGTCGCGCAGAGCATCGACAAGTCCGTCGACGTCATCATCCAGACGTCCTCCGGCTCGGACGCCGCCAAGTTCCTCCAGGCCTACCGCGACTTCGGCCTCAGCGACATCCCGATGATCGCCAACGGCTTCGGAACCGACCCCTCCACCCTGCCCGAGGAGTCGCAGCGCAAGCTCGCGACGCCGGTCGAGTCGGTCATGTACTACGCCGAGGCGCTCGACACCCCCGCGAACAACGAGTTCCAGGACTCGTTCCAGGCCAAGTACTCCTACACCCCCGGCATCTACGCGGAGGCCGCCTACGTTGCGGGCATGGTGCTCGACGCCGCCGTCGCGGACCTGGACGACATCACCTACGAGAGCCTCACCGAGGCCATCAGCGGCGTCCAGCTCGACGACGCGCCCCGCGGTGCGCTGCAGTTCGACGAGTACGGGCAGGCCAACCTCCCGGTCTACCTCCGCAAGATGAAGAACGTCGACGGTGAGTTCAAGAACACCGTCGTGACCACGCTCGGCGAGGACCTCAGCCAGTTCTGGACCTTCGACCCCGACGAGGCGATGGCCGAAGAGCCCTACAACGACCTCAAGGGCACCTGGGTCAAGTGAGTCGACGGCCTGGGGCCACCCGTAGCACGCGGTGGCCCCGGGCCGTGATCCTCGCCGACGCGGAAAAGGAAGAGTGCAATGGAGATTGAGATGGTGCTCGCACGCACCCTCAACGGCTTGTCGTACGGGGCGCTCCTGTTCTTGGTGGCCAGCGGACTCACGCTGACCTTCGGCCTCATGCGCACCCTGAACCTGGCTCACGGAGCCTTCTACCTCCTCGGTGGCTACCTGGCCCTGGAGGTGCTGAGCACGAGCGGCAGCTACTGGGCCGGACTCGGCGCCGCTATGGTCGCCGTGGGGCTGCTGGGCATGCTGTTCGAGCGCGTGCTGCTGCACCGCTTCATCGGCCGTGAGCTGCAGCAGATCATCGTCACCATCGGTCTCGCGTTCTTCCTCTCCGACCTGATGCTCGGCTATTTCGGAGGAGCTCCGAGGAACCCACCGCGTCCACCCGGGCTGACCACCTCCCTGGAAGTCGGCGGGCTGACGTTCCCGTGGTTCCGCATCGCGCTGATCTTCATTGCGCTCCTGGTCTGGTTCGGCTTGTGGTTCCTGGTGAACCGCACCCGTGCCGGAGCCCAGATCCGCGCCGCCGTCGACGACCAGGAGATGGCTCGCGCGGTGGGCATCAAGGTGCCCCTCATCTTCATGCTGGTCTTCGCCTGCGGGTCCGCGCTCGCCGCATTCGCCGGCGTCTGGGGCGGAGCCTTCACCGGCCTCGAGCCGGGCACCGAGTTCCAGATGCTGATCATGGCCCTCGTCGTGGTCGTCGTCGGCGGCCTGGGATCGGTCAACGGCGCCCTGCTGGCCGCCGCCCTGGTCGGGCTGGTCGACGAGTTCGGGAAGACGCTGTTCCCCGAGTTCGCGATGTTCACCGTCTTCGCACCGGTTGCGCTCCTCCTCGCGATCCGACCGCAGGGCCTGTTCGGAAAGGCGAACGCATGAGCACGCTGACCCACCCCCGCACCCGCACCGCGCTCGTGGTGCTCGCACTGGTGGTCCTCTTCGTCGCCCTGTTCCTGGCGCCGTTCTACGTTCCGCTCTACTACATGTCGATCGTCACCCGCATCGTCATCGTCGGCGCGTTCGCCGTCGCGTTCAACATCGTCTTCGGCCTCGGCGGAATGCCGTCCCTGGGACACGCCGCGTTCTTCGGCCTCGGCGGGTACGTGGTCGGGCTCGGCGTGACCCGATGGGACTGGGGACTCGGCACCATCCTGCTCGGCCTCGTCGTCGTGGGAGCCGGCCTGGGTCTGGTGCTGGGCGTGCTGTGTCAGCGCGTCAACGGCATCTACCTGCTCCTCATGACGCTCGCCGTCGGTCAGGCCATCTACGGCCTCGCGTTCCAGAATGCTCGCATCACCGGAGGCGACATGGGCATCAGCGGTGTCTTCCGTGACGTCCTGCCCTTCGAGATCGCCTCCCGCCAGCAGTTCCACCAGTTCGCCGTCATCGTCTGCGTCGCCGTCATGGCACTGCTGTGGTGGTTCATGCTCTCCCCGATGGGACGCGCCATCATCGGACTGCGCGAGAGCGAGAGCCGCATGGGCAGCCTGGGATACAACGCCGGCATCTACAAGGCTGCTGCCTTCGTCGTGTCCGGCCTGGCGTGCTCCTTCCTCGGCGCGCTGTACGCCATGCAGCGAGGCTTCGTCGGCATCGACGGGCTCGAGTGGACCTTGAGCGCAACGGTCCTCCTGGCCGCGATCGTGGGTGGCTCACGGTTCTTCCTCGGCCCGTTCATCGGCATCGCGGCGATCATCATCATCGAGGCGTTCTTCCAGGAGTACACCGAGCGCTACACCACCATCCTCGGCCTGTTCTACATCCTGACCATTTTGATCCTGCCCCAGGGCATCCTCGGCATCGGACGCACCCGCAAGGCGCCGACCGACGAACCAGCCCAGCTGGAAGACCACGCCCGACCTACCGAACGTGAGGCAGTCTCATGAACGCCGCACCCGCCATCGCTGCCCGTGACATCAAGGTCCACTTCGGCGGCCTGAAGGTTCTCGAGGGGATCGACCTCACCGTCGACACCGGAGAACGACGCGCACTGATCGGCCCCAACGGCGCGGGGAAGACGACACTGTTCAACGTCCTGGACGGCCACATCAAGCCGACCGCCGGCACGGTGGAGATCTTCGGGGAATCGGTCGGCACCCTCAAGCCGCACCAGCGCGCACGCAAGGGGCTGGCTCGCACCTACCAGATCACCAACCTGTTCGCCGAGCTCACCGTGCGCGAGAACGTGCACCTGGCGCTGGCCGCGGTGCGCGGTGTGGACCGCAACAAGTTCTGGAGCCCGCTGACCCGGATCCCGGGCGTGAAGGCACGCGCCGAGGAGCTCCTGCGCACGTGGGAGCTCTGGGACCGACGGAGCACCACCGTCGCCGAGCTGGCCTACGGCCAGCAGCGGGTCCTGGAGATCGTGATGGCCCTGGCCAGCAACCCCAAGGTCCTGCTGCTCGATGAACCCACCGCCGGCCTGTCCCGGCGTGACGCCGACATCCTCGCGCAGGTCGTCGACGCCCTGCCCAGCGATCTTGCCCTGCTCGTCATCGAGCACGACATGGACATCGCATTCCGACTCTGCGGCCAGGTGACCGTCCTGGCGGCAGGAGCCATCCTCGAAGAGGGCAGCCCCGCACAGATCCGGAAGTCGCGTGCTGTCATCGAGACCTACCTGGGAGAACACGATGACGTTGCTTGAGTGCGAGGGACTCGACACCTACTACGGCGACAGCCAGGTTCTCCACGACACCTCGCTGAGCATCGGCGCCGGAGAGCACGTCGGGGTGATCGGCCGCAACGGCATGGGCAAGAGCACGCTGGTCTACACGATCATGGGCATCGTGCGCGCACGTCGCGGACGCGTGGTGTTCAACGGCAAGGACCTCACCGGCGCGGCCCCGGAGAAGGTGGCAGCGGCCGGCATCACCCTGGTTCCCCAGGGCCGACGCGTGTTCGGCTCCCTGAGCGTGGGGGAGAACCTTCGGGTGTCCCACATCGACCGCGGCTCCGAGGGGTGGACCGTCGACCAGGTCTGCGACCGTCTTCCGATCCTGCGCGATCGCTGGTCCCAGCCGGCCGGGCAGATGAGTGGCGGCCAGCAGCAGATGCTCGCCCTGGGCCGTGCACTGGTCGGCAACGGCGACCTCGTCCTGATGGACGAGCCGAGCGAAGGACTCGACCAGCACCACCTTGCCCTGGTCGTCGACGTCGTCCAGGAGCTGCGCCGGCGTGGCACTGCGGTCCTGGTCGTGGAGCAGAAGCTGCGCTTCGCCCTCGACATGGTCGACGAGCTCAACGTGATGGTGCGCGGACAGTTCGTGCAGATCATCTCCACCGAGCAAGCCCGGAACGACCCGAGCGTGCTCATGGAAGGCCTCGGCTTCGGGTCCGCCGCCGTCTGAGCCACCCGTCACACACATCGAGGGTTGGAGGAGGACACCGTGCTCGACGCGCGAGACCGGGTGACAGGCCGCACGCCGTACGTCATCAACCACGACCTGCCCGGCATGCTGCACTGCCAGGTCGTGCGCTCGACGCTGCCGCATGCGCGCATCCTGGAGGTCGACACGTCGCAGGCGGCGGCCGCCCCCGGCGTCCGAGCCGTGGTGACCGGGCAGGACCTGCTCGCCATGGACGACGTCGCGCCGCGCTTCGGTCCCGTGCTCGCCGATCAGTCGGTCCTGGCTCACGACGTGGTGCGCTACGTCGGTGAACCGGTCGTGGCCGTCGTCGCCGAGACCGCTCGTGCTGCCGCCCTGGCCGCCGAGCTGGTCGAGGTGACCTACGAGCCGATGCCCGCGGTCTTCGACGCCATCGAGGCATGCAGCGGCGAGGCGCCCAGGCTGTTCACCGAGGTGCCGGAACGGGACCCGATGTTCGTGGACATCACCTTGCGTGCCGACCACGACCGCAACATCTGCAACACCTTCACCGTCGAGCGCGGTGACGTCGAGGCCGGCTTCGAGCAGGCCGACCACGTCTTCGACGAGTGGTACGACAGTCCGGCCGTCGGCGCGGCGCCGCTGGAGACCCATGCGGTGGTGGCCGACTGGCGCCCCGACAGCGTCACGGTGTGGAGCAACACGCAGACCCCGCACATCGTCCGCCGCCAGCTCGCCCTGCTGCTGCGCACCACCTTGAGCAAGGTGCGGGTCATCGTCCCGGCGGTCGGCGGCGGGTTCGGCGCCAAGGCCTACGCCGCCATTGAACCCATCGCCGTGGTGATGTCGAAGGTCTGCCGTGCGCCTGTGCGCATGCACCTGCGCCGTGACGAGGAGTTCGTCACGATGACCAAGCACGCGATGAAGGTGCGGCTGCGCACCGGCGTCAGCGCCGAAGGCGACATCGTCGCTCGCGAAGCCACCGCCTACTACAACGCGGGCGCCTACGCCACGATCAGCCCGCGCAAGGTCATGTTCGCCGGGTACGGCCTCAACGGTCCCTACCGGATCCCGAACGTCCGCATCAACGCGCACGCAGTCCTCACCAACACCCCGCCTGCGGGCGCCTACCGGGGCTTCGCCATCAACCAGGCCGCGTGGGCCTACGAGAACCAGATGGACACGATCGCCGAGCACCTCGGCATCGACGCGGTCGAGCTGCGTCGCCGCAACCTGCTCGTCGACGGTGACACCTTCTGCACCGGCGAACAGCTCGACTACCTCAACTTCGTCGACATGCTCGACACCGTCGCCGAGAAGGTCGGCTGGGGCCGAGGACCGGCCGTGGAGCGCGACGGCGACGTCGTACGCGCCTGGGGCGTGAGCGCGGTCATCGAGGGCACCATCACGCCCTCGACGTCCGCTGCCGCCGTGCGCGTCAACGACGACGGCAGCGTCGTGGTCCTGACGAGCTCGGTGGAGATGGGGCAGGGGATCCGCTCCGCGCTGGCCTACAACGTCGCCGAACACCTCGGTGTGTCCACCGACGACGTGCAGGTCTCCTACGTCGACACAGACCTGACCCCCTACGACCAGCAGACCACCGCCAGCCGGTCCGCGTTCTCCATGGGTGAGGCCCTGGGGCGGGCCTCCGAGGACCTCATCGACAAGCTCCGCCACCTCGCCGCGGGCCTGCTCGAGGCTCCGGTCGAGGAGATCGAGTTCGACCAGGGCGCGGTTCAGGTTCGCGGAGTACCCGACACCCGCATGAGCATGGGCGACGTCATCAAGCGCACCATGAGCGGTGACGTCCTGGGGGAGGGGACCTTCACGACCTCCGGCGGCCTGGACCCGTTCACGGGTCAAGGCATCGGGTCCGCGCACTGGCACCAAGCCATCGGCGCCGCACAGGTCGCAGTCGACCTCGCGACCGGACGCGTCACCCTCGAGCGCTACCACGGAGCCCTGTTCGCCGGAAAGGTCATCGACCCGCTCGGTGCCCAGCACCAGTGTGAAGGCTGCCTGCTGTTCGGCGTCGGCAACGCGTTGTTCGAGGAGCTCGTCTACGCCGACGGGCAGCTGGTCAACGGGAGCCTTGCCGACTACATGGTCCCGACGTTGGAGGATCTGCCGACGGACCGCTCCTTCGACCTCGTCGAGGACCCCGAGCGCCCGGAGCCGCACGGCCTCGGCGAACCTGCGTTGCCGCCTATCGCGCCGGCGATGAGCAACGCCGTCTACCGGGCCACCGGAGTGCGCGTGACCTCACTGCCTCTGACCTCGGAGCGGGTGTACCGGGCGCTGCAGGAGGCGAAGGGATCGGCGTCACGAACCAGCGCAGAGGGCGGTGTGGAATGAGCAGCGATGAGGAGAACTTGGTCCTCCTGCCTGACGAGGAGGGCGAGGTCCAGCTGAGCTTGAACGTGAACGGGCAGCGACGCAAGGTCACGGCCCGCACCACGCAACCACTCCTCGAGGTCCTGCGCGACGAGCTGCGTCTGCACGGCGCTCGGAGCGGCTGCGGTGTGGGGGTCTGCGGTGCCTGCACCGTGCTCCGTGACGGCGCGGCCGTCAACAGCTGCCTGACCCTGGCCGGCCTGTGCGCCGACGCCGAGATCACCACCATCGAGGGCCTCGATGACGGTGAGGGCGACCTCTCGCCGGTCCAGGACGCGTTCCTGCGCCACCGCGCGTTCCAGTGCTCCTACTGCACCTCCGGGTTCATCCTCGCTCTCGAAGCGCTCCTGCGCAGGAACCCCCACCCCAGCGAGAAGGACGTCCACGAGGCGTTCAGCGGGCACGTGTGCCGGTGCGGCAGCTACACCCAGATCATGGCCGCAGCGCTGGAGTTCGTGGCCGAGAAGTCGGTCACCGCGGAGTCGGCTGCCCTCGAGACGGCGGCCGCACAGGGGAGCGAGGACCAGTGAGCTCGCCGCCGATCTTCTTTCCTCGCACCCTGGGTGAGGCCTGCGAGATCCTCTCTGACTACGACGGGCAGGCCAAGGTCGTCGCCGGCTCGACGGCGTTGTCGCTGCTCATGGGCCAGAAGCTGGTCGACCCCGAGGCCCTGGTCTCGTTGAGCAGGATCGGCGACCTCGACCAGATCACGGTGACCGATGGCGTCCTGACCCTCGGCGCGCTCGTCACGCACGCGGAGGTCGATCGATCCGACGTCGTGCGCGAGCACGCTCCCGTCCTGGCGCAGTCCTTCGCCGTCGTCGGCAACGCACGGATCCGCGCGGCCGCGACCGTGGGCGGCGTGCTCGCCGAAGCCGACTACGCCTCGGACCCGCCTGCGTGCGTGGTGCTCCTCGACGGCTGGGTCACGGCGGTCGGCCCGCACGGGAGCCGCGAGATCGCCGCCTCGGAGCTGTTCGTCGGCTTCTACGAGACCAGCCTCGAACCCGACGAGGTCATCTCTCACCTGCACGTCCCGGTCACGGACCCGGCCGCCTTCACCTCGTACCTGAAGTACTCCTCCAGGTCGGCGGAAGACCGGCCGTGCGTCGGCGTGGCAGTTCTGGTCCACGTCGGCGAGGACGGCTCGTGCGCGGACGTTCGAGTCAGTGTGGGTGCTGCCGCGGAGGTTCCCCTGCGGCTGCGGGAGGTGGAGAAGGAGGCCATCGGTCATCAGCTGGACGAGGCCCGAATCGCTCGGATCGGCCAGGCCTACGCCGACGCACTGGACCCGATCGAGGACGTCCGAGGCAGTGGTTGGTACCGCACCGAGATGACGCGAAACCTGATCTCGCGAGCCCTCGCGAACGCACGCGACGCCGCGCCCCGAGTAACTGGAGCAGGAGAGAAGAAGCCATGATCGTAGACAGGCGGATCGTCATCGACGCCGCGGCCGCCGAGACGTTCGAGCGTGTCGTCGACATCCCCTTCGTCGGCGAGTGCCTTCCCGGCGCGTCCGGGGTCCGGGCCCAAGGTGACGGCGTCTACGCGGGCAACTTCGTCGTCAAGGTCGGCCCGGTCAAGGTCAACCTCGACGGCACCGTCAGCATCACCGAACAGGATGCCGACGCCCGCCGTGCAGTGCTGCAGATGAAGGGATCGGACCGGCGAGTCGGCGGGGAGGTCGTCGGTCGCATGGACCTCGCAGTCGAGGAGAGCGGCGACACCGCGTCCACGCTGATCGTGCACACCGAGTTCACGATCTCGGGCAAGCTCGGCCAGTTCGGCCAGGCCGTGATGCTGAAGAAGGCCGACCAGATCACCGAAGGGTTCGTCGACGAGTTCTCCCGGCGTATGGGCGAGCTCCCCCTGGCCGAGATCCCTGCGACCGACGGAGCCGATGCCGTCCCGGCCGCCAAGGACGCGCAAGGTGCTTCGGTGCCTGCCGCCGAGGCCATCGTCAAGCCTGCTGTCGTCGCTTGGTCCGAGCCGGCGCTGGTCGCACCGGTGGACATGGTCGACCCGATGCCGTTGCTGCACGCGCTGCTCGGCCTGCTGCGTCGCAGCCGCCACTTCACCCACATCGAGTCCCGCGCGGACCTGGGGGAGAAGGCAGCAAGCACCGAGCCGGCGTGGGTCACACACGAGGCGATGCGCTCCGGCGTTCGAGGAGCCGACGTCGCGGCCGCGCCCGCCTATGTGGTCGAGGCACCCCTGGGCAGGCCCGATGACGTCGCGACGTTCTGGCGCGACACCACCCGCGCCGGCCTGGACGGCGCTGCAGCGATCGCGCTCACCCCGATGGGGCCCGCAGTCGCTGACGTCTCCGCGCTCGCTGAGCTCGGTGCAGCACTCGCCACGCAGACCGGCCACCCGGTTCTCGTCGTGGCCACCACACCGTGGTCGCTGATGTCGGTGGCTCGGGTGGCCCAGACCGGTGTCGTGCACGGCATCGTCGCCGACACCGGTGCCGTGACGTCGGCCGACGCGACCACCTGGATGTGCCTGGCGGTCGAAGAAGTCCGCCGCGCCGGTCTGGAGTCACCGCTGGTGGCCGGCCCGAGCACTTCATCGGCAGACGATGACGCCCTCCGCGCGGCCGGCGCCGATGGCGTCATCCGGAGGCACAGGTCGCGCAATCCCGTCCGGCGGGTCACGGCAGCTCGACGGCGCTGACAAGACGTGCACGATGCGTGAGGTCCTCGACGAGCTGCTCGCCTGGTGGTCGGCTGGGGATGTCGTCGGTGCAGGAACGGTCGTCGAGACGTTCCGCTCGGCCCCCCAGCCGCCCGGGGCGACCATGCTCGTCGGACCTGACGGCACGGTGGTGGGGTCGGTGTCCGGGGGCTGTGTGGAAGGCACCGTGTACGACCTCGCCATCGAGGTGCGAGAGACCCGAGAAGGAGCACTGCACCGGTTCGGCGTCTCCGAGGACGAGGCGTTCTCCGTGGGGCTCACGTGCGGCGGAGAGATCGCGATCCTCGTCACCGCCATCGACAAGACGAGCTTCGCCGACTTTGACCGGTTCGTCGCCGACGTCGAGGTCGGCCGGCCCGTGGCGCTGGCGACCATCATCGAGCACCCCGACCCCGCCCGCGTCGGTCGACGGCTGGTGCTGCGGCCGGATCACCCCGACTCCACCGCGGCGATCGCCACCGGTGGCACCGCGACGGGCGACCTGGGCAGCGACCGACTCAGCCAGGCGGTCCTCGACGATGGCCTGGGCCTGCTCTCCGCCGGTCAGGACGGTGTCATCGAGTACGGCCCCGACGGGCAACGGCTCGAGGACGGATGTCGCGTCGTCGTCTGCTGCTTCGCGCCCGCTCCGCGCATGATCGTGTTCGGCGCCATCGACTTCGCCAGGTCCATGACGACAGCAGGGCGCTTCCTCGGCTACGACGTCACCTTGTGTGATGCCCGTCCGGTCTTCGCCACTCCGGAGCGGTTCCCCGACGCCGATCGGGTCGTCGTGGACTGGCCCCACCGCTACCTGGCTGCCGAACGGGACGCCGGCCGTCTCGACGCGCGCACGGCGCTGACGGTACTCACGCACGACCCGAAGTTCGACGTGCCCCTCCTCGAGGTGGCGCTCCGGCTGCCCGCGGTCGGCTACGTGGGCGCGATGGGGTCGCGGCAGGCCCACGAGGACCGGCTGTCCCGGCTGCGGGAGGCAGGTGTGACCACCGCCGAGCTGACGAGGCTCCGCTCGCCCATCGGGCTGGACCTGCGCGGGCGCACGGCGGCCGAGACGGCCATGAGCATCGGCGCGGAGATCGTGGCCACCCGTTGGGGTGGCACCGGCGCTCCACTCACCTATGTGAACGGAAGCATCCATCAGCATGCAACTGTGGATGCTGACGGACAGGCTCCAGCGCAGCAAAGCAGGCGAGCACACATTTACGCCTGAAATAGGTCAACAAATGGCTTGTACTCTGCGCTCCTGCTGCATACAGTTGTATCCAGACGATACGAGAGGCGGCAACAATGTCGAAGCGAGTCATTGTCGTAGGCGGGGGCAACGCGGCCCTGTGTGCGGCACTTTCTGCCCGTGAGAACGGCGCGGACGTCGTGGTGCTCGAGCGCGCCGAGGGCGACCTGAAGGGCGGGAACACCGCCTTCACCGCCGGTGCGATGCGCGTGGCGTACGAGGGGGTCGACGACCTGCTCACGTTGATGCCCGAGCTCACCGAGGACGAGCTGGCGATCACCGACTTCGGCACCTACTCCGCCTCGGACTTCTTCGACGATCTCGCGCGCGTCACTGAGTACCGGACCGACCCCGAGCTCGCCAGTGTCCTGGCCGACGAGAGCCTCCCGACGCTGCAGTGGATGAACAAGCAGGGCGTACGGTTCGTGCCCATCTACGGCCGCCAGGCGTTCAAGATCGACGGCCGCTTCAAGTTCTGGGGCGGACTGACCGTCGAGGTCTCCGGCGGCGGTCCCGGCCTCGTCGACGCGCTGACCAAGGCGGCCGCCAACGCCGGCGTGCAGGTCGAGTACGGCGCACGCGTGCTCTCGCTGATCGCCGGCGACCAGGGCGTGACCGGCGTCAAGGTGCGCCAGAACGGCGTGACCCGTGAGGAGCACGCCGACGCGGTCATCCTCGCCAGCGGCGGCTTCCAGGCGAACACCGCCTGGCGGACGCAGTACCTCGGCCCGAATTGGGACCTCGCGAAGGTCCGCGGCACCCAGTTCAACACCGGCGACGGTCACAGCATGGCGCTCGGTATCGGCGCCAGCCCTGCCGGCAACTGGTCCGGCTGCCACGCCGTGAGCTGGGAGCTCAACGCTCCCGAGTTCGGCGACATGGCCGTGGGCGACCACTTCCAGAAGCACAGCTACCCGTGGTCGGTGATGATCAACGCCGAGGGCAAGCGGTTCGTCGACGAGGGCGCAGACTTCCGCAACTACACCTACGCCAAGTACGGCCGCCGAGTGCTGGAGCAACCGGGCCAGTTCGCCTGGCAGGTCTTCGACAGCAAGGTCAGCCACCTCCTGCGGGACGAGTACCGGATCAAGCAGGTCACCAAGGTCACCGCGAACACCCTCGAGGAGCTCGCCGAGAAGATGGACGGCGTGGACGCCGCAGGCTTCCTCGCCGAGATCCGCGCCTACAACGCGGCTGTCAACCAGGACGTCGCCTTCGACCCGAACGTCAAGGACGGCCGCGGGACCACCGGTCTGGCTGTCAACAAGTCGAACTGGGCCAACACCATCGAGGACGGGCCGTTCGAGGCCTACGGTGTCACGTGCGGCATCACCTTCACCTTCGGTGGTCTGCGCATCAACACCGATGCGCAGGTTCTGGACACCGACCAGCGCGTCATCCCGGGTCTGTACGCAGCGGGCGAGATCGTCGGCGGCGTCTTCTACTTCAACTATCCGGGTGGATCGGGTCTGACGAACGGTTCTGTCTTCGGGAAGATCGCCGGCGCTAACGCGGCCTGCTGATCGCAGCCGGCCATGGGAGGGCATCCATGTCGACAAGTGCAGCGACATCCGATGGGGTACGGGGGAGACAGCCCACGACGTACTGGTTCACCGCATGCCAGTTCGTCGTCCGCACCGAGGCGGAGGGTCACCCGCGGCAGGCTGCCTCCAGGGCGCACGCCAAGGAGATGGGGACGACGCTGACGGCGTGCGGGCTCGAAGCCACGAGCTGGCACCGCCTCTGGGAGGTGCCGTTCGCCGTGGCGAAGGTCAAGGACCGCTGTCCGCAGTGCGTCGCGATCTGCGCCGAAGCGCGACCGTCGGACCGCGGGTCGGTGCTCGCACGCGCCCACGGACAGTCGAGGAGCAGACCAGAGGCGAGGGATGACCCGCAAGCGACGAACCAGCGCAGCGGGGTACGCCCGCTGGGAGCGCCCGCGCGACCGGATGGGCGCGCTGACAGACGCTCGCGGGAGGCCACCGACTGGGAGCCCTCGCCGGAGTGGGACAGCCGGCCTCGTACGAGAGACGTCCCTGCCGACGTACAAACGACCCAAGGAGATTCACGTTGATTCCCACTGAAGCTCTCACTGGCCCGTCCGTCGTCTTCGACGAGGTGCTCCCCGCCAAGCAGGGCACCGCGTTCGAGATGGCCGCGGGCCAGGTGCTGCGCATCGTCGACGTCGAGGGCCAGCAGGTGCCAGACCTGCTGTGCATCAATGCCGCGGACCATGCGGACAAGTTCTCGCCGCCGAACACGCAGCTGCTCAACCAGACGATCTTCCTCAAGACCGGGCACCACCTGTACTCCACCCGAGCCAGGCAGATGATGACTATCCTCGAGGACACGGTCGGCGTCCACGACGTGATCAGCGGGGCTTGCAGCGCGGCGACGAACGAGTTTCGTTACGGCGTGCGCGGGACGGCGAGCTGTCGTGGCAACTTCGAGAAGGCGCTCGCGCCGTATGGCATTTCCGAGCCTGAGATCCCGTACAACTTCAACATCTTCATGAATGTGACGGTGTCAGCTGACGGTGCAACCGCGATCGAGGAGTGCCCGAGCAAGCCGGGCGACCACATAGACCTGGGTGCGGACATGGACCTCATCGTGGCGATCTCGAACTGCCCGCAGTCGCGCAATCCGTGCAACGGCTGGAACCCGACCGCACTCCGCCTGATCCTGCACGAGCCGGAGGCTCGGACCGGCGTCTGATGGGTCATCTGCACCGGTGCGGCGCCGTGGCTATATCCGGCCGTCCTCAGCGCGCCCATGCCGCGGCCGCCGTGCTGTTGCGCCCCGGATGGTCGGCGCCGTCGTCGCGGCAGCGGTCGTCCACCGCTGACGGCCTCTGCGCGGCCTGCCCGAGGTCCCCGGAGGCTTCCGCCTCTCCGCTCGCGCTCGCGGTCGAGGGCCTCGGCTGGCTGTGCGTCAGGAGTTGGCGCTGCTGCTCCGGCACTGGTGGCCGCTCACCCAGGTAGGCGTCGTGCCGAGCCGTTCGGGTGGCCGTTCGGGTCGCCGCGCCGTGGTCAACGCGCTCGTCGTCGACGTCTCGGAAGCTCACGCGAGCTCCCCGGGGTGAATCCCATGCCGATGGTCGCAGGGCTGGCTGGACGACCTCACCTACGGAGCAGGCCTCTGGTTTGCGGCAGCTCGTGACCGCAGTCTGGGTAGCTTGACGGTGCGGCGCCTTGGCGGGCGTCGGGGCGCTTCGGCTGTGCTGTGCCCCGCCCATTCGGCGACGCAGAAGCCGCCGCCCCAGGCGACGAGGGAGCATGTCGATGAGTCGGTCTGGACGCCCTCCGAACCATCGGAGCGAGACCGTCCGCTCTTTCGGGTAGGCGCTGAGCCTCGTCAGCTCCGGTTCGTATGGGTGCTACCAAGTTGCTGACAACTCACCGCTCCCCGGACTGTCCCCCGGTCGAGCGGTGATGACGTCGCGGAGCCGCTGGTCGCGCCGGTGATCCTGCGATCGGAGGATGTCGACTCACCCCGCCCGGGCTCCACTATCTCAGCGAGGGCGGTCGCTCGGTCGCTCCAGGGTGAGATAGGAGATTTCTCTTGATCCGACACGTCTTCATGTGGCAGCTCGCGGATCCGAACGATGCGGACCGGGTCCTCGAGCTACTGACACGTCTCTCGGATCGGCTGCCCACCCTGCGCAGCTGGGAGCTCGGCTCCCACGCCGGCGAGCCCAACGAGAACGGGGACCCGTGGGACGGCTGCCTCATCTCGGACTTCGACGACTGGGAGGGACTGCGCGAGTACTCGGAGGACCCCTTCCACATGGAGATCGTCGAGGAGCTCCTCCCGTTGGTGAAGTCCCGGGCTGTCGTCGACTTCATCCGCGAGGGCGACGCATGAAGGCCGACATTCAGGTCGCGTCGAGTCCCTACGGCCCCGACGACCAGCTCGGGGCGCTGAACCAGATCACCGCGGCCATGCAGGCCTGCGCTCTGGAGCGGGCCGACGCGGCCCGCATCTACGACCTGAGCATCGACTACTTCGTCGGCATGCCGAGCTTCCAGGCCGCCGGCGACCCGTCCTACCAGATCTACATGAGTCACACGCCGGACGGAACGGTCGTGGACAACCTCAACGGTGTGGGGGCCGACGTCAATCAGCGGGTCTGCTACTCCGGCGACGTCATCTTCATGTACACGCACACCGGGACCCACATCGACTCGCTGAACCACTTCGGTGTCGACGGGAAGATCTACAACGGCTTCTCCGCGTCGGAGCATCTCGGGAGTCGGAGCTGGACGAAGGGTGGGGCCGAGCAGATCCCGCCGATCGTGGCGCGCGGCGTCCTGCTCGACATCGCCCGGTTGAAGGGCGTCGACTGCCTTCCCGACTCCTACGCGATCACGGTCGACGACTGCGTGGACGAACTCGCCCGGACCGGCCTGACGCTCAAGCCCGGAGACGTCGTTCTCGTGCGGACCGGTCGCATGCGGTACTGGCCGGACGGAGGCCGGACCCTCGGCAACCCGCCGGGGCTGTCCCTGGAGGCCGGCAGATGGCTGACGGGTCAGGGGATCGCGGTCATCGGAGCCGACCAGGAATGTGTCGAGGTCGGACCTTCGCAGCACGAGGACAACTGGCTGCCGGGCCACTGCCACTTCCTGGCTGAGGCCGGCGTGCCCATGCTCGAGCTCGTCAACCTCGAGGAGCTGTCGAAGGACGAGGTCAACGAGTTCTGCCTGATCGCTGCGCCGATCCGCCTCCGCGGAGCCACCGGATCGCCGATCCGACCTCTGGCGATCCCCTTCCGCTGATGGCCGTCCTGGACGTCCGTGTCCTGCAGGTCCAGTTCGACGACACCCGCGAGCCCAGCGATCAGCTCGACCGGGTGGCGGCCCTGGTCGCCGCCCAGGGAGGGGCCGACCTGGTCGTGCTGCCCGAGCTGTGGCTGCACGGCGCGTTCGCTCCCGAGCACTGGACGCAGACGGCGCTCTCCGTCGACGGACCCGAGATCTCGGTGTTGGCGGCTGCTGCCCGCCGCGCGGGAACGTACCTGCACGCCGGCACGTTCATCGAGCATTCGGGAGCGGGGGGCGGCTCGGGCCCCCCGTCTCGTCGCCTGTGGAACACCGCTGTGCTCCTGAGCCGCACCGGCGAACTGATGGCGAAGTACCAGAAGATCCATCGATTCGGCTTCGGCGCGGGGGAAGCGGAGCTCATCGAGGCCGGCGTGGACGTCGTCGCGGCGGAGCTCGAGGACAGGAACGGACAGCCTCTCTGCACCATTGGGCTCGCCACCTGTTACGACCTGCGCTTCCCCGAGATGTTCCGCGGACTCATCGACCGCGGCGCCGAGGTGCTCGTGGTCTCAGCCGCGTGGCCGCTGCCGAGGGTCGAGCACTGGAAGACCTTGGGCGTGGCCCGCGCCATCGAGAACCAGGCGTTCATGATCCAGAGCAACGACGGCGGCCGGCACGGGGGCCTCGACATGGGCGGGCACAGCCAGGTCGTCGGCCCCACGGGCGAGGTCATCGCGTCGGCTTCCCGAGGGACGTCGGTGTTGAGCGTCGAGCTCGATCTCGGCGCCGTCGCCACCATCAGACGGGAGTTCCCGGTGCTGGGGGACCGGCGCCTCGGGGTCGAGCGGGTGGGCACATGACCGAGCTCAAGGAGCAGGTGGGGCAGACGCTCGCGAACGATGCTGGAAATGTCATCACGGTCTGGTCCGACATCGGGTGCCCCTGGGCGACGCTGGCGCTTCACACGCTCCGACAGGAGATCCGCAGGGCCCGGGTCGATGTCCTCATCGACCACCGGACCTTCCCGCTGGAGTGGTTCAACGAGCGACCGACGCCGAAGCCCATCACCGACGCAGAGCTGGTGGCGATCGCGGGACTCGTCGGCGGTCTCGAGTGGAGGTCGTGGTCCGCACCGGAGTCGACCTTCCCGGTCACGACGCTCCCGGCTCTGGAAGCGGTGCAGGCGGCGAAGCACCCACGTGCCGGCGGACTCAAGGCGAGCGACGAGCTGGACGAGGCACTTCGCAGGGCCTTCTGGGTCGACCATGAGTGCATCTCCGTACTGCCCATCGTCTATCGCGTCGCGGCGTCGTGCGACAGCGTCGACCTGGACGGCCTGCGCTGGGCGATGGCCACGGGACACGGCCGCCAGGCCGTTCTCGAGCAGTGGCCCGTGGCCCAGCGCGAGGAGGTGGTGTGCAGCCCCCACTTCTTCACCGCGCGGGGTGTCAGCTCCAGCAACCCCGGCGCGCAGTACACTTGGACGGGCGGTGCCGAGGCCGGATTCCCTCGCCTGGTGTCCTACGACCCGCAGTGGGCCGCCGAGCTCGTCGACAGCGTCGCCGGCCGCTCCTAGGCGGAGGTTCGGGTAGTGCGACGACTCCGAGGAATCGCTCCGGATTCAGAACAATCCGCGTATCTTGAGCGCTGATGGTCGACTTCCGAGAGGTCTTCGAGGCCCTACCGTCGGCGACTGCGCTGGTGCAGTCGCAGTATCGAGGCGGGTCGACGGTCGTGGCGGTGAATCCCGCCTTCGTCCGGCTCACCAGGAGATCCGAGGCCTCCATCGTGGGCGCGGACCTCGCCATGGTCTTGCCAGGCGTGAAGACCCGGACGGTCTCCCCCGGTCATCAGGCGAGCGAGCGCGGCCAGGCGTGGTTCATCGACGCCGAAGGACGTCGGATCCCGGTGTCGTACGAGATCGCGCACGGGCGATCGAGGGACGATCCGCTGATCGTGCAGGTGCGGGAGATCGACGCGTCGGTCCAGGCTGACAGCGCGGTGCGAGCCAGCGAGAAGCTGCTGGAGGACATCGCCGACAACGTCGGGGCCTTGATCTATCTCAAGCGTGCCGACGGGCAGTACCTGTTCGCGAACCGCCACTACGAGGAGCTCCTGCGCCAGCCTCGCGGCGTCATCGTCGGGAAGACCGACCCGGATCTGTGGCCGCAGCACATCGCCGACGTCTATGCCGCCAATGATCGAGCGGTGTTCGCTGTCGGCCACCCGATGGAGTTCGAGGAGCCGATTCCCACGGAAGACGGGTGGGGGATGTGGCTGTCACTCAAGTTCCCGATCTTCGACGCCGACGGTGCCGTCTACGGCGTCGGCGGGATCTCGACGGACATCAGTGCCCGCACGCGGGCGCAGGCCGCCATCCGCGAGGCCCGGGACGAGGCGGAACGCGCCAACCGGGCGAAGGACGAGTTCCTGTCCCGGATGAGTCACGAGCTGCGTACCCCGCTCAACTCGATCCTCGGCTTCGGGCAGCTACTCCAGATCGAGGGTCTGCCGTCGTCGGCAGGGACGGACCTGGACCACATCGTCAAGGCAGGTCGTCATCTGCTCGCCCTCATCAACGAGGTCCTCGACATCTCGCGGGTCGAGTCGGGCACCCAAGCTCTGGTCATCGAACGTCAATGCGTCTGTGACTCGATCGGCCAGGCCTACGAGATGGTCCGCCCCCTGGCTGCTGACCGCAGCGTGGAGCTCGTCATGGACCTCCATGACTCGCTCGAGCGTTACGTGATGGCAGACCGCCAGAGATTGACGCAGGTCATGCTCAACCTGCTGGTCAATGCGGTGAAGTACAACCGGCCGGACGGTGTCGTCACGGTCACCACCGAGGTCGAGGACGAGCAGCACCTCCAGATCCTGGTGACGGACACCGGGGTGGGTATCGCGCCCGAGGATCTCGAGCGCGTCTTCGTGCCCTTCGAGCGCGTGGCCGATGAGGACGTCGAGACGGAGGGCACCGGGCTGGGCCTTGCGGTCGCGCGCAGCCTCGTGTCGGCGATGGGGGGTGAGATCGGGATCAAGCGATCGCTGCCCGGGCGAGGCACGGAGTTCTTCGTCCGGCTTCCACTGTCGAGTGCGCCCGACGGGGATGAGTGCGCGTCCCAGAAGCTCCGGGACGCGCAGATCCAGCACACAGCGGATCTGTCGGGTCGGACCATCCTGTACATGGAGGACAACCTCGCGAACCTGGAGTTGGTGCGTAGGATCTTCGACCGCAACGGCGCGCCCCACCTGATCACGGCTACTCACGGACAGACAGGCGTGCGCCTGGCGGTTGCGCACCGACCGGACATGATCCTGCTCGACCTCCATCTTCCCGACCTCGACGGTTCGGAGGTCTTGAGCCAGCTGCGCGCCGACGAACGGACGCGTCCGATCCCGGTGGTGGTGCTGTCGGCAGACGCCACCACCGCTCGGCGCAAGCAGCTCCTCGCCTCGGGTGCAGTTGACTACGTGACCAAACCGATCGCGGTCGAGGGCTTGCTGGACGCCGTGCATCGAAGCATCTCTGTGGGAGGCCGGCGATGAGCGATCGGGAAGCTTCGCAACCGAGGAGCGGAATCGAGATCGTCGTAGCCGACGATCATCCGGTGTACCGCGACGGCCTCATCCAGGCACTCGCGAGACAGGACGGTATCGACGTGGTCGCCGAGACAGGGGACGGCGAAGAAGCTCTCCGTCTCATCCAGCGCCTTCAGCCTGACATCGCGTTGGTCGACCTGCGCCTGCCGTCGCGGGACGGCATCTCGATCGCGGAGGCGGTCAAGGACTCCGAGGTGCGGACGCGCACGATGATCGTCTCCGCGTTCGAGGACGCCTCCACGATGTACCAGGCGTACGACGCGGGCGCTCGGGCCTACGTCACGAAGCATGCGTCGCCCTCCGTCCTGTGCGAGGCGATCGTCTGTGTCTTCGGCGGGCAGATCGTCTTCCCCGAGTCGGTGCGACCCGGGCTGAACGAGGCCGATCGACTGCAGAGAGCGCGAACCGCCTCGACCGGGGCCCTCTCCTCCCGCGAGCACGAGGTGCTGGTCCTGATCTCGCAAGGTCGGTCAGCGCCCGAGATCGCCGAGATGCTGTTCCTGAGCGTCACGACGGTGAAGACCCATCTCCAACACATCTACGACAAGCTGGGCGCCTCCGATCGGGCTGCCGCAGTCGCCACGGCCGCTCGCCGAGGCTTGCTGGACTGAGCATCCGCGCGTCGGGCGGAGGAGGGCCCGGAGCGCAGCGCACCCACGGGTCCTCTCCTGCCCGCCCGCGGTCTCTCGAGGCGCTCGATGCTGCCCTCGGCCCGGGGCGTCGGCCCTCGTGCGATCTCACCGACCACTGACCGGATCCGCCGTCCTGATCGTGCGATCGGAGGATGTCGGCGGCCCGTCCCGGGGACGCAGGATCACACCAAGAGCGGTCGCCGGTCGCTGAGGAACGGTCCTTCGAAAGGATTGCTGAAATGCGTGTCGCTGTGGGGCCGTTCGAGGAACTCCCGACGGGAGCGCTCAAACGCATCACCGTGGAGGGCCTGCCCCCGCTAGTGATCGGCAACGCTGACGGAACGGTGTTCTGTCTGAAGGACGAATGCAACCACGGTGAGGCGAACCTGTCCGAGGGGGAGCTCTGCGGCTTCGAGCTCCTGTGCCCCTTGCACTCCGGGTCGTTCGATGTGCGCTCGGGCAAGGCCGTCAAGCGACCGGCGAAGCGTCCGCAGATCCGCTTCGACGTCGAGGTCGACGACGGCATCGTCTATGTGCGCTCCGGCGAGGACGCCGACGCCGGTCGTCTCGAGCAGGCGGCAGGCAGCGTCACGGCCGGACGCCCCGAACTGTAACGACATTCGATCTGTGCCAACCCGGAGAGAGGATCAACGATGACGACTACGGACGACACGAGGCTCGCCAACGAGCCGTCGGTCATGGAGGACGTGAAGAGGTGGAGCCGGCGAAACGCCGAGCTCGGAACGGCTCCGCTGACGGTCGACCGCTTCATCTCGGAGGAGTGGTTCGAGAAGGAGCGGACCGAGCTCTTCGCGAAGAGCTGGATCAACCTCGGCAGCGTTCGCGACCTCGAGGGAGCCAACTCGTTCTTCACCCGCGACATCATCGTCCTCGACAAGCAGGTCGTCGTGACGATGGACGCCGAGGGCGAGGTCCGCGCGTTCCACAACGTCTGTTCCCACCGCGGCATGAAGCTGATGTGGGAGGACTCCGGCACGTGCCCCGCTGCCATGGTGTGCCGATTCCACGGTTGGGCGTACAATCAGGACGGTAGCGTCAAGTCGGTCCCCGACGAGGGCGAGTTCCACTTCGAGTCCCGCGCCGACATCGGGCTGGTGCCGATCCGCACCGAGGTGTGGAACGGGTTCGTCTTCGTGAACTTCGACGACGCCGGGACCACGACCCTGCGCGAGCACCTCGGGGCCCTCGGTGAGAAGTTCGAGAACTTCCCCTACGACATCCTCCAGCTCGACTACCGCTACGAGATCACCGAGCGGGCGAACTGGAAGGTCGCGATCGACGCTCAGAACGAGATCTACCACGTCCCGATGCTGGCCCCCGTGCACCGCTTCCTGGCGCAGGGCGCGTTCGCCTCGAACGACGACGGCTACACCAGGCTCAACGACTTCTCCCGCCTCGGTCTGCACACCCGGTACACGTCGGTCTCCGAGGACTACGACGAGACCGCCTTCTCGCAGGCCCTCATCGACGGGAACCCGGGCTGGAACGCGGAGCAGCTGCTGCCGCTCGACGACCCGTTCGAGTTCCACGTGCTGTTCCCGAACATGGTCATGTCGTTCTTCGGCAACATGATGTTCACCTACAACTTCTGGCCCCTCGACGTGAACAACGTCGTGTGGGAGATCCGGCTGCACTTCCCGAAGCCGGCCAACCTCGCGGACCTCGTCTCCCGGGAGTTCGGAGCCAAGCGCTTCCGTGACCTCCTGTGCGAGGACAAGACCGGCCACGAGGCCATTCACCGCGGGTGCGAGTCCCAAGCCCGACCGCACATCTTCCTCGGAGACCAGGAAGTTCAGATCCGGGCTTTCCACCGCAGCGTCGACGACTACCTGGAGGGCAAGCGTGCCTAGTTCGACTGTTGGCTTCCCGGCGGGATTCGAGGAGCTCGCCGAGTTCTCCGACTGGTGTCTCAGCAGGGACAGCGACCGGATCGCGAGGCGTCTGGACGCTCCCTTCCCGGAGATGGTCGCGTTCTACGACGGGGTGCTCCCGCACGTGGCCCGGGCGATGTCGTACTTGGCGACGCGCCCGGTCGAGAACCCCTCCCTCGAGGACACGAACCTCGTGAACCTCCTCAAGACCATGGCGGAGATGGCGAACGCCGTGGAGATCTACCACCAGGGAGCGATCCCCGACGCCGGTGACCTTCGCCTGTACGTGAGCACGATCGACCAGGATCTCCTCGGCAGCGACACTCATGGCTGAAACCTTCGGCTTCGCCTTCGTCACCGGCGGTGGCTCAGGCATCGGGCGGGCAAGCGCCGTGGCGCTTGCCCGCCAGGGCCTCCCCGTGATCGTCGCCGACCGCGCGGAGGACGACGCCGCGACGACAGCCGATCTCATCCGCCAGGACGGGGGCGAGGCGACGCCCGTCAGCGCCGACGTGACCGCGATCGACGAGCTGCAGCGCGCGGTCTCGCGAGGGATCGACCTCTACGGTCCGCTCGCGGCCGCCGTCAACAGTGCCGGGATCCAGGGTCAGATCGCCCCGGCCGCCGAGTGCGCTCCGTCGAACTGGGACGCCATCATCGGCGTCAACCTGACGGGGACCTTCCTGAGCATGCAGGTCGAGCTCGAGGCCATGCTCCGGCACGGCTCCGGCTCGATCGTGAACGTGGCGTCCAACTTCGGCCTCGTCGGCCAACGCGGGATGCCGGCGTACTGCGCGAGCAAGCACGGCGTGATCGGGCTGTCGAAGTCCGCGTCGCTCGACTACGCGACCAGCAACATCCGCGTGAACGTGGTCTCCCCCGGGCCGATCGGGACCCCGCTCCTGGACAGCTTCGTCGGTGCGAACGGGTCGCACCTGCTCGACGCCATCAAGGAGTCCGTCCCCATGGGTCGCGTGGGCACGGCCGACGAGGTGGGGGAAGCCATCGCCTGGCTCGCCGGCCCGTCGGCGTCGTACGTGACCGGCGCCGTCCTGACCGTGGACGGTGGTTACGTTGTCCCGTAGCCTCCGCCCGTCCGGCGACGGCTCGGCTCGATGAAGTCGAGCCGGAACCAGCTCACCGTCGAAGTGGCCCACCGGGAGTTGATCGCTCACGATGTCGTCCAGCTGACGGTGCAGGACACCGACGGAGCTCCCTTGCCCTCGTGGTCGCCGGGCGCGCACGTCGACGTCTACCTCCCAGGGATGCTGCGCCACTACTCGTTGTGCGGGGACCCCGACGACCGGACGTCGTACGAGTTCGCGGTCCTCTTCGAGCCGGCAGGTCGCGGGGGATCGAGATATGTGCACGAGCAGCTCGACCTCGGCTCGCGGATCCAGATCGGCCGTCCCCGCAATCACTTCAAGCTGATCGACGCGCCGGGCTACGTCTTCGTCGCCGGGGGCATCGGGATCACCCCGATCCGCGCGATGGTGAACGCCTGCGAGCGCTCCGGCAAGCCGTGGAGGCTCTACTACGGAGGTCGCCGCCGCGCTTCGATGGCGTACTTCGACGAGTTCTCAGGGATGGACGGCCGGGCCCACCTGCTTCCGCAGGACGTGCATGGTCTCTTGAAGCTGTCGTCGATCCTCGCCGAGGCGCCTGCGGACCATGCGATCTACTGCTGCGGTCCCGAGCAGCTTCTGCACGCCATCGAGGAGGTCGCCCTCTCCATCGGCCGCGAGGTCCACGTGGAGCGGTTCGCGCCCTCGGTCGCCAAGCACCAGCCGGATGACCGACCGGTGACGGTCGTGTGCGCGGAGAGCGGCCAGACCGTGCAGGTCGGGCCTCAGGTGACCGTCCTCGACGCTCTCATCGCGGCAGGGGTCGACGTGAACTACGACTGCCGGGACGGAACGTGCGGAACGTGCGAGCTCGAGGTGGTCGAAGGGGAGCCCGATCATCGAGACGCCATCCTCTCGCTGACCGACCGACTCTCGGGAAATGTCATGTATCCGTGCGTATCCAGAGCGAGAGGTGAGCGGCTGATTCTCGACGTCTGAACCAGCGTCATCGGTTCAGTGGAAGTGACCTACGCATCTTTCCAGTTATGCCCGGCTGTGCTCGGAGGTAGGGCTTGTTCAAGGAGATCACAATGCAATCCAGAACACTTGTGGCAGCGGGCACCGCGGTGATCGCGCTTGGTCTGGCCGGCTGCGGCTCGTCCGACGGCGCAGCCAGCTCAGCGCCTGACGAGGCCACCGAGGACTGGTTCCCGACGAGCGTGGCCGTGTGGCCCGAGCCGGGATTCGAGTCCGAGAGCACCGAGCAGGAGTACTCTCCGACGGACGAGGTGAGCAAGGCGTGGAACATCTGCGCCTCGTTCCCGCACCTCTCCGACGCGTACTGGCTGGCCGCCGACTACGGCGTCATCAAGGAGGCCGAGCGAGCGGGCGTCAACATGACGGTCGTCGAGGCCGGTGGCTACGGAAACCTCGACAAGCAGATCCAGCAGATCGAGGACTGCGCTCAGAACAACGACGCGGTCATCATCGGTGCCATCTCGTCGGACGGCCTCAACCCCACCATCGAGAAGCTCAGGTCCGAGGGCAAGGTGGTCATCGACTTCATCAATGGCGTCTCGTCGCCCGACATCACCGCGCAGAGCCTGATCTCCTACCGCGAGATCGCCTCGCAGACGGCGGAGTACCTCCTCGAGGCGTCCGGCGGCGAGGACGTGACGGTGGCCTGGTTCCCCGGCCCCAAGGGCGCGGGCTTCGCCGAGGAGGCGAACAAGGGCTTCACCGAGACCCTCGCCGGCAGCAATGTCGAGGTCATCAACACGCAGTGGGGCAACACGGACAAGGAGTCGCAGTCCAAGCTCATCGAGGATGCCCTCGCTGCGAACCCCGACGTCAACTACGTCGCGGGCAACGCCGTCGCGGCGGAGGCCGCCGGCCCGATCCTGCGCGACAAGGACCTCACCGACACCATCGGCGTCCTCGCGTACTACATGACGCCTGGAACCTACTCGGGGATCCAGTCCGGGAGCGTGCTCGCCTCCGCGGCTGACCCCGCGGTGCTGACGTCGCGTATCGCTACGGACCTCGCTATCCGGGCGCTGGAGGAGCAGGAGTTCGACCTGCACGTCGCTCCCGCGCTCCAGGTGATCGACAAGGGTGCTCTCGAGTCCTGGGACTCCACCACCACGCTCGCGCCGACGGACTGGAGCGCCGAGTTCTCCTACTCCGCCAACTAGCCGCCCACCACCCAGGTGGGGCGACGCGCTGCGCGTCGCCCCACCGTGGGCAGGCAGGAGTTCACGAAATGACTCATCAGATTCCGGCGCTCGAGATGGTCGGCATCTCGAAGCGATTCCCAGGTGTCGTCGCGCTCGACTCGGTCGACTTCCAGTTGCTGGAGGGCGAGACCCACGTCCTCTTCGGAGAGAACGGCGCGGGGAAGTCGACACTGATCTCCATCATGGCCGGAGCGGCGAGCTCCGACGCCGGGAGCGTGCGGCTCGCCGGGCGGGAGACGTCCCTCCGAAACGTCGCCGACGCACGTCGCCTCGGCGTCAGCGCCGTGTTCCAGGAGTTCTCACTCGCTCCGTCCCTCTCGGTGGCCGAGAACGTGGTGATGGGCGAACAGCCGTCCCGCGCGGGCGTCGTGAGCCGTCGCGCGGTCAGGGAGCTGGCGCGACAGCGGCTGGGCGGACTGGGATTCGAGATCCCGCTCGATGCCCCGGTCGAGACACTCACTCGTGCCGAGCAGCAGATGGTGGAGATCGCGAAGGCCTTCCGGTCAGACCTCAAGGTGCTCATCCTCGACGAACCCACCGCATCACTGAACGACACCGAGTGTGAGCGGCTCTACGAGCTCGTCGGGGACCTGAAGCGCCGAGGCGTGGGCGTCGTCTACGTGACTCACCGGATGGGCGAGATCACGCGCCTGGCCGATCGCGTGACCGTGCTTCGCGACGGGAAGTACGTCACGACGGTGCCCGGCACAACCTCCTCGGACGAGCTGATCCGACTGATGACGGGGCGGGTCATGGACCAGATCTATCCGGTCATTCCCCCTCCGACGTCGACGGTCGCGCTCAGTGCCGTCGGTCTCACCACCCGCGACAAGGCGGTGTCCGATGCTTCCTTCGAGGTCCGCAAGGGCGAGGTCGTCGGTTTCGCCGGCCTCATGGGCTCGGGCAAGTCGCACGCAGCGCGCGCTTGTGCGGGAGTGGAGCGCCTGGCCACGGGCCAGCTCGAGCTGCACGGCAGACCAGTCACCGGTGCGTCCATCGCTCGGTCGCTGAAGAACCGGGTCGTCTATCTCCCGCCGGACCGCAAGAGCGAAGGCCTGTTGCTCAATCGCCCGCTCCGGGAGTCCGTCTCTCTGCCGTGGCTCGGTCACTTCTCCTGGGCACGCACTCTGGTCCGGCGGAGAGCCGAACAACGCGAGGTAGCGCAGGTGCTGCAGACGATGAAGCTGTCGCCGCCCGATCCGGACCGGAACGCCGAGGCCTACTCGGGCGGCAACCAGCAGAAGGCCCTGCTGGGCCGGGCTCTGCTCAGCGACTGCGAGGTCCTGCTCCTCGACGAGCCGACGGTCGGCGTCGACGTCGGGGCACGCGTCTCCATCTACCAGCGCGTGGCCGAGATCGCCGAGGCCGGTGCGGGCGTCGTGATCGTCTCCTCAGACCTGCCCGAGGTGCTCCACCTGTGTCACCGGGTCTACGTCTTCTGCCAGGGACGCATCACCGCCCATCTCCAGGGCGACGAAATCAACGAGGAAAGGGTGCTCCAGCACATGATGCACTGGGATGAGATGGAGGCTGTCGGATGACCGACGTCGTGGCCAATACGGCGCCGGCTGCCGCCGGGAAGCGCCGAATGAACGTTGTCGGGCTCGGGGCAAGAGTCTTCGCACGTGTCGGAGCCCTGCCCATCCTGCTCGTCATCGCGATCGTGGTCTTCAGCATTCTGTCGCCGAACTTCTTGACGGTCGACAACCTGCAGTCGGCGCTCCGGCAGAACGCCTACATCGCGATCATCGTCCTGGCTCAGTTCGTGGTGCTGGTGGCGGGAGGCTTCGACCTGTCGGTCGGCGCCATCACCGCCCTCGTGTCGGTCGCCAGCGCTACGGCCATGGCCGACCGGCTGGCGGCCGGTGCCGGCCCGGCCGAGGCCATCGTGCTCGGCCTGGTCATCGGGCTCCTGGTAGGCCTGGGGGCGGGCGCGGTCAACGCGATCGGCATCGGCATGCTGAAGATCAACCCGTTCATCATGACGCTGGCCACTGCGTCGGTCTTCACCGGCGTTGCGCTGAAGGTGACGGCGGGCGTGCCGGTGAGCGGTCTGCCTGTCGAGTTCAGTGACCTGTTCGGCTACTCCAACTGGTGGGGAGTGTCCACCCCGATCTGGATCGCGGTCGCCGCGGCGGCGACTCTCTGGGCGTTGCTGCGGTGGACCAGGCCCGGCCGGAATCTCTACGCGGTGGGCTCGAACCCCCACGCCGCCCGGTTGTCCGGCATCAGTCCCGGATGGACCATGGCGCTGGCCTACATGGCGTCCGGCGTGCTGGTGGCGATCGGTGCTCTGCTCCTGACCGCGCGACTGCAGACGGGCGAGTCGAACATCGGAGCCGATCTCCCGCTGCTGACCATCGCGGCTGCTGTCATCGGCGGCGTGAGCCTGCGGGGCGGCTCCGGCAACGTGCTCAACGCGGTGCTCGGCGCTGTCTTCCTGGGTCTGGTCACCAACGGGATGAACCTGGCGAGGATCGAGTCGTACTACGAGATGATCGTTCTCGGCCTGGTCCTCGCTGTCGCGGTTCTCGCAGACCGTCTGCGAGGCAGGGTGGCCGCGGCGATCAACGCCGGTCGACTCTGACGACCCTGGCGCCCGGCCCACCGCCGCACAGCAGGCGATGGGCCGGGCGCCCGGTCCTCCGATCGGTGGATGGGTTCGCGCCGGGGCGGGAGAGATCCTTGAGTGGTGCGGGTGCTGGATCCGGCACACCGCGAACCCGTGTCGATTCCCAGGAGGCAGTCGCGTGATGCGTGTACCGGAGGCGACCGCCGAAACCCGGGAGTCCTCCCAGACCTATGTCGTGCGCGACCGGGAGCTGACGGAGGAGGGCTGCCGGCTCGTCGTCGAGGACTCCCGGGGTGATCGGGAGACCGTCACTCTGCCCGTGCTCCCCGACCGCTCGGCACCCGGTCAGCTCCACCGCGACGGGCTTCATCCGCTGGCCGTCCGGCTGGAGCTCGACCGGCCGGAGCTCTCCGCCAGCTGTCTCGTGCGTTCGAGCGATGGACCGATGCGCGTCGCGATCACTCCGGCGACGGCGCTCGCCCTCTGTTGTATCGAGGGCCGCCACACGATCCTCGTCCGGCGCGGCCCGGCGCGGAGCGGTCGTGGTCGGCTCGGACGGTGATCCTCGCGGGGAGCACGGTCAGCCCGTGCTCCTCGCGAGCAGCACGGAGCGCCCCGCCTCCAGGCGGGCGACCGGCACGCGGAACGGCGAGCACGACACGTAGCTCAGCCCGACCCGGTCGAAGAAGTGGATCGAGCGCGGATCGCCGCCGTGCTCCCCGCAGACGCCGACCTTGAGGTCGGGCCGGGCCTTGCGGCCCTTCTTGGTCCCCATCTCGACCATGCCGCCGACGCCGAGCTGGTCGAGGGACTCGAAGGGCGAGACGTCGAAGATGGCGTGCTCGAAGTAGCGGGAGAAGAACGACGCCTCGACGTCGTCGCGGGAGAACCCCCAGGCCATCTGGGTGAGGTCGTTGGTGCCGAAGGAGAAGAACTCGGCCTCCTTGGCGATCCGGTCCGCCAGGAAGGCGGCGCGGGGCAGCTCGATCATCGTGCCGACGGCGTAGTCGAGCTTCACGCCGCGGTCCTCCTCGATCTCGCGGGCGACCGCGAGGATGTCGGCCTTGACGATCTCGAGCTCGCGGACGCTGGCCACCAGCGGGATCATGATCTCCGGCAGCGGGCGCATGCCGGCCGCGGTGCGGTCGGCCGCGGCCTCGAGGATGGCGCGGGCCTGCATCCGGAACAGGCCGGGGATCTGGATGCCGAGTCGTACGCCGCGCAGGCCCAGCATCGGGTTCTGCTCGTGCAACCGGACCACGTGCCGGAGCAGGACCCGGTCGTGCTCGTCGACGTCACCCCGCTCCTCGGCCAGAGCCACCCGCACGGACAGCTCGGTGAGGTCGGGGAGGAACTCGTGCAGCGGCGGGTCGAGCAAGCGGATGGTGACGGGGAGCCCGTCCATCGCGTCGAAGATCTCGGTGAAGTCCTGGCGCTGCAGCGGCAGGAGCGCTTCCAGGGCGGTGCGCTGCGTGTCCTCGTCCTCGGCCACGATCAGCCGCTCGACCAGCTCGCGACGGTCGCCGAGGAACATGTGCTCGGTGCGGCACAGGCCGATGCCCTGGGCGCCGAAGCTGCGGGCTCGTGCTGCGTCCTCCGGGGTGTCGGCGTTCGTCCGGACCCGGAGCCGGCGAGCGCCGTCGGCGTGGGCCATGATCCGCGCGACCGCGTCGACCAGGTCGTGGTCGACCTTCTCGCCCTCGAAGTACCGCACCACGAGGGCCGCGGAGACCGGCACCGCGCCGGCGAAGACCTCCCCGGTCGTGCCGTCGATCGAGACCACGTCACCCTCGCGCACCGTCACCCCGTCGCGGGTCCGGAACTCGCGCGCCTTCGCGTCGACGTCGAGTGCGTCGGCGCCGCACACGCAGGTGCGGCCCATGCCACGCGCGACCACGGCCGCGTGGGACGTCTTGCCGCCGCGGCTGGTCAGGATGCCGCGGGCCGCCACCATGCCGCGGAGGTCGTCCGGGTTGGTCTCCTTGCGGACGAGGATGACGTCCTCGCCGCGCTCGGCCCACTCGACCGCCGTGTCGGAGTCGAACACGGCCTTCCCGACCGCGGCGCCGGGGGAGGCGTTCATGCCGACCGCGAGCAGCGTCCGCTCGGCCGAGTCGTCGAACCGGGGGAACATCAGCTGCGCGAGCTGGTCGCCCGTGACACGGGTGACCGCCTCGTCCATCTGGATCAGGCCCTCGTCCACCATGTTCACGGCGATCCGGAACGCCGCCTCCGGGGTGCGCTTGCCGACGCGGGTCTGGAGCATCCAGAGCTTCCCCCGCTCGACGGTGAACTCGATGTCGCACATGTCGCGGTAGTGCCGCTCCAGCCGCGCCATGATCGCCAGCAGCTCGTCGTGGGACCGGCGGTCGACCTCCGCGAAGTCGGCAAGGCTCACCGTGTTGCGGATGCCGGCGACCACGTCCTCGCCCTGCGCGTTCTGGAGGTAGTCGCCGTACTCCCCTTGCGCGCCGCTGGCCGGGTCCCGGGTGAAGGCGACGCCGGAGCCGGAGGTCATGCCGAAGTTGCCGAAGACCATGGCCTGGACGTTCACCGCGGTGCCGAGGTCGTCCGGGATCCGCTCCTGCCGGCGGTAGAGCCGTGCGCGGTCGGTGTTCCACGAGTCGAAGACCGCGCGCATGGCCAGGTCGAGCTGCTCGCGCGGGTCCTGCGGGAAGTCGCTGCCGGTGTGCTCCCGGACGATCTCCTTGAAGGTCGCGACCAGCGCTCGCAGGTCGTCGGCGTCGAGGTCCAGGTCGTTCTCGGTGCCGCGCGCCCTCTTGGCTGCGTCCAGCGCATCGGCGAAGTGCTCCGCGTCGATGTCGAGGACGGTGGTGCCGAACATCTGCAGCAGCCGGCGGTAGGAGTCCTGGGCGAAGCGCTCGTCGTCGCTCTGCCGGGCCAGGCCCACGACCGAGTCGTCGTTGAGGCCGATGTTCAAGACGGTCTCCATCATCCCGGGCATCGAGAACTTCGCGCCCGACCGGACGCTCACCAGGAGCGGGTCGTCGGCCGCACCGAGGCGCCGGCCCATGGTCGACTCCAGTGCGGCCAGGTGCTCGGAGATCTCCTCGCCCAGGCCGTCGGGGTCGCCGCCGTCGGCCAGGTAGGCGCGACAGGCCTCGGTGGTGATGGTGAAGCCCGGCGGCACGGGCAGCTCGAGGTTCGTCATCTCGGCGAGGTTCGCCCCCTTGCCGCCCAGCAGGTCACGCATGTCCTTGTTACCGCTGGCGAACGCGTACACATAGCCCATGTTCGGATTCGTCCTCTGCTGACTCGTCGTGCTCCTGGGGCGCCGGCGCTGCGACGACGCGGGTCCGGCGGTGCTCAGTCAACCACCTGCCCGCCGCGCACCTGTCCGCTGCTGTGACTTCGGACATGCCGGGTCCGGGAGGGATCGCGGACCCGTAACCTCTACCGGTCGGTAACCCCGCTCCAAGAAAACGTGAGCTCGTCAGCATGCGCAAGATCCTCGCCTGGGTGCTGGTCGCCCTCGGCGCCTTCCTCGTCGTCGCCGCCGTCGTGGCCCAGACCTGGGCCCCGGCCCAGGTCGAGCGGACGCCGCTGGACACCGACAACACGACCTACCTCTCCGGCAGCGCGATGAAGGCGAACCCCGCGAACGACTACGAGCTCGAGCCGCTCGACGTGGTCGCGTTCAGCACCAACCGGGCCGACGCCGACGTCTCCGACGACGACGTCATCGCCTGGGTGAGCACGCTCTGCCTGGTCGTCGACGAGGGCGACCCGACCGGCTGCGTGGACGAGGACGACCCGCAGGGCCGGCTGATCAGCGCCGAGACCGACGTCTTCGCGACCGACCGGCACACCGGCATGACCGTGAACGACGACGAGTACCTGCCGGCCGACGCGACGCCGCAGGAGGGGCTCCAGAACAAGTGGCCGTTCGGCGCCGAGAAGAAGACCTACCCGTCTGGGACGGACTGGCCGGGGACGCGGTCGACGCCACCTACGAGGGCACGCAGGACGTCGACGGCCTCGAGACCTACCACTACGTCGCGACCGTGGACGTCTCCGGCGTCGACGTGATCGCGGGGGTGCCCGGCGACTACCAGGCCACGACCGACTACTTCATCGAGCCGCGCACCGGCACGATCATCGACCAGGTCGTCCACCAGGAGCGCCAGGCCGACGGCATCGGGCCGATCCTCGAGCTCGACCTGGAGTTCACCGACGCCCAGGTGCGGAAGAACGTCGACGACACCCGGGACAACCTGTCGACGCTCGGTCTGATCGAGGACACCGTGCCGCTGGTCGGCTACGTCGTCGGCATCCCGGCGCTGGTCATCGGCGTCCTGCTGCTCGTCCGCGAGCGACGCCGGCGCATCGCCCCCGCCGCGGGCTGACCACGCGCGGACCACGAGCAGACCTTCGGGCCCACCCTGCGGGGGGTCACCCGCTGTCCCGGTGGGTACGGTGCCCCCCACAGGGCGTGCTGGCCGAAAGGTGTGCAGTTCATGGTCGACGTGCAGGCAGTCCTCGACGAGGCAGGTCTGACGAACCCCCACGTGCGCGAGTACGTCGCGCACTGGGCGGAGATCACCCAGCCGGAGCGGATCGAGGTCGTGAGCGCGGCCGACGACGCCCGACTGGTCCAGGAGGCCCTGGACGCCGGTGAGCTCCAGCCGGCGGGCGAGGGCCGGTACTACTCACGCAGCTACCACAAGGACACCGCGCGCTCCGAGGAGCGCACGGTGGTCGCCACGAACGAGCCGGCGGACCGCGGCGTCTACAACAACTGGCGGCCGGCGTCGGAGATGAAGCCGATGCTGGTCGAGCGGATGCGCGGCGCGTCGGCCGGCAAGACCATGTACGTCGTCCCGTACCTCATGGCGCCGCCCGGCTCGCCGCTCGAGCGGTACGCCGCCGGCGTCGAGCTCACCGACACCCGGACCGTCGTGCTGCACATGATCCGCATGGCGCGGGTGGGCGCGGCGTACGTCGACGAGCTCGAGGACCCGAACAGCTTCGTCCGCGCCGTCCACGTCACCGGCGACCTGGAGAACCTCGGCCAGGGCACGCCCGACGACCAGCGCTACTTCGTCACCGTCGCCGACGAGCGGACGATCCTGCACTTCGGCTCGTCGTACGGCGGCAACGCCCTGCTCGGCAAGATCGCGCACGGCCTGCGCCAGGCCTGCTACGACGGCTGGGCCTCGCGCGGCTTCCTCGCCGAGCAGTTCATGCTGCTCGGGATCGTCGACCAGGAGACCGGCAAGCGCTGGCACGTCTGCGGCGGCTTCCCGAGCGCCTCGGGCAAGACCAACCTCGCGATGACGCTGGCGCCGGACGCGCTGGGCGACCGCTACCGGGTCGAGTTCTACGGCGACGACATCGCGTGGCTGTGGGTCGGCGAGGACGGTCGGGTCTACGGGATGAACCCGGAGAACGGCGTCTTCGGCGTCGCCAAGGACACCAACGAGAAGACCAACCCGACCGCGCTCGACGCGATCCGGCCCGGCAGCGGCGCGATCTTCACCAACGTCGCCTACAACGCCGACACGCACGACGTCTGGTGGGAGGGCAAGACCCCCGAGCCGCCGGCCGACGTCACCGGCTGGCGGGACTGGAAGGGCGAGCTGATCTCCGAGCGCGCGCCCGGGGACACCTCGCCGTGGGCGCACCCGAACAGCCGGTTCACGACCTCGCTGGCCAATGTCCCGAACGTCGCCTCGGACTACGAGGACCCCGCGGGCGTCCCGATCGACGCGATCATCTTCGGCGGCCGCACCAGCGACCGCGAGCCGCTGGTCCGCGCGATCACCGACCTCGCCGAGGGCGTGTACGACGGGCTGACGCTCGGCGCCGAGGCCACCTTCGCCGCCGAGGGCGTCGACGGGCAGCTGCGCTACGACCCGATGTCGATGCGTCCGTTCATGGCCTACTCCGAGGGGGAGTACGCCGCGCACTGGCTGCGGATCATCGGCGCCGCGACGAAGCCGCCGATCTTCGCGCACGTGAACTGGTTCCAGCGCGACCCCGAGGACGGCCACTTCCGCTGGCCGGGCTACCGGGAGAACCTGCGCGCGCTGCTCTGGCTCGTCCAGCTCAAGGACGGCCTGGTCTCCGGGCGGCCCTCGCCGGTCGGCGTACTCCCCACCCCGGAGGCTTCCGCGCGCAGCACCTGGGCCAGTTCGACGGCCTGCCCCAGGGGATCTGGGAGGCGCACCGCCGGGTGGCCGCCGCCCTCGACGACGCCCGTCCGTAGCCGGCGGACGGCCGGAACCCGACGGTCGTCCTCCGGCTCGGCCAGGGATCGGCGATGTCGATACCGGCCACGGCGGGACTGTCGAGCGGTACGGTCGGCACCGTGCAGGTCCCCGCGCCGATCGAGTACGAGCGTGCGACCAGCGTCGAGCACGCGATCGGGCTGCTGTCCCGGCTCGGCGAGGAGGCGCGGCTGATCGCGGGCGGGCACAGTCTGCTGCCGATGATGAAGCTGCGCCTCGCCAACCCCGAGTACCTGGTCGACATCAACGACCTGCACGGCGAGCTCGGCTACGTCGACATCCGTGAGACCGAGGTGCGGATCGGCGCGATGACACGGCACCGCGAGCTGCTGGAGTCCGACCCGCTCGCCGACATCTGCCCCATCTTCCGCGACGCCGAGCGGGTGATCGCCGACCCGCCCGTGCGCAACCGCGGCACGCTCGGCGGCGCGCTCTGCCAGGCCGACCCGTCCGAGGACCTCTCGTCGGTCTGCACGACGCTGGACGCGAGCTGCGTGATCCGCGGGCCGCACGGTGAGCGGGTGGTGTCGATGGACGACTTCCACCTCGGGCCCTACCAGACCGTCGTCGGGCACGACGAGATCCTGATCGAGGTGCGCATCCCGGTGCGGCCCCGGGGCAGCAGCGCCTACGCGAAGGTCGACCGCCGGGCCGGCGACTGGGCCGTCACCGCGGTCGGTGCCGCGCTCTGGGTCGACGACAACGACACGATCGCCGACGCCCGGGTCGGGCTGGCTGCGGTCGGCCCGAACACCACCGGGATCCCCGCCGTCTCGGCTGCCCTGCGCGGCCGGAGCCCGAGCGAGGACGCCTGGGACGCGGCGGCCTCGATCGCCGCCGAGAGCTGCCGCCCGGTGACCGACGGCCGGGGGAGCGCGGACTACAAGCGCCACCTGGCCGGCGAGCTCACCCGCCGCACCCTCCGCACGGCGTGGGAGAGGGTGGCCACGTGGAGGTGACCCTCACCGTCAACGGCGAGCCGGTGACGCGCGACGTCGAGGCCCGGCTGCTGCTCGTGCACCTGCTGCGCGACGAGCTCGGCCTCACCGGCACGCACTGGGGCTGCGACACCAGCAACTGCGGCAGCTGCGTCGTCCTCTACGACGGCGAGCCCGTGAAGTCCTGCACCGTGCTCGCCGCGATGGCGTCCGGCCACGACGTGCGGACCGTCGAGGACCTCGAGTACGACGGGGTGCTCGACCCCGTCCAGCAGGGCTTCATGGAGTGCCACGGTCTGCAGTGCGGCTTCTGCACCTCCGGGATGCTGATGTCCGCGCGCGCGCTGCTCGACCGCGACCCCGACCCGAGCGAGCACACGATCCGCGAGGCGATCTCGGGCCAGATCTGCCGGTGCACCGGCTACGCCTCGATCGTGAGGAGCGTGCGCTGGGCAGCCGAGCACCCGGAGGGGAGGATCGAGGCATGACGTCGACCGCGCCGATCGGGCACGGCCGGATGCTCCGCAAGGAGGACCGGCGGTTCGTCCGCGGGCGCGGCAGGTACCTCGACGACATCGCGCTGCCCGGCATGCTGCACCTCGCGATCCTGCGCTCGCCGGTCGCGCACGCCCGCCTGGTCTCCGTCGACACCCTCGCCGCCGAGGCGCACCCCCAGGTCAAGGCCGTCGTCACCGGCGCGATGCTCGCCGAGCGCGGGCTGGCCTGGATGCCGACGCTGTCGGGCGACGTCCAGGCCGTGCTCGCCACCGACAAGGTGCGCTTCCAGGGGCAGGAGGTCGCGTTCGTCGTCGCCGAGGACCGGTACGCCGCTCGGGACGCCCTCGAGCTGATCGACGTCGAGTACGAGGTGCTCGACCCGGTCGTCGACGTCCGCCGGGCGCTCGAGCCGGACGCGCCGTTGATCCGCGACGACGTGCCCGGCAAGGCCGACAACCACTGCTTCGACTGGGAGACCGGCGACGCGGCCGAGACGGCTGCGGTCTTCGACCGCGCCGACGTCGTCGTGCGGCAGGAGCTGGTCTTCCCGCGGGTGCACCCGGCGCCGCTGGAGACCTGCGGCGCGGTCGCCGACTACGACCGGGTGGAGGAGAAGCTCACCCTCTGGGCGACGACGCAGGCGCCGCACGCGCACCGGACGCTCTACTCCATGTTCGCCGGCGTGCCGGAGCACCGGATCCGGGTGATCGCGCCGGACATCGGCGGCGGCTTCGGCAACAAGGTGCCGATCTACCCGGGCTACGTGTGCGCGATCGTCGGGTCGATGGTCACCGGCCGGCCGGTGAAGTGGACCGAGGACCGCACCGAGAACCTGGTCGCGTCCGGCTTCGCCCGCGACTACGTGATGACCGGCGAGATCGCCGCGACGCACGACGGCCGGATCCTCGCGGTGCGCAGCCACGTGCTCGCCGACCACGGCGCCTTCAACGGGACGGCCGCGCCGCGGAAGTTCCCGGGCGGCTTCTTCGGCGTCTTCACCGGGAGCTACGACCTCGAGGCGGCGTACTGCTCGATGACCGCGGTGCACACGAACAAGGCGCCCGGCGGCGTCGCGTACGCGTGCTCGTTCCGCATCGCCGAGGCGGTCTACCTGGTCGAGCGGATGGTCGACCTGCTCGCCCACGAGCTCGGCGTCGACCCGGTCGAGCTGCGGCTGCGCAACTTCCTGCGGCCCGAGCAGTTCCCCTACACGAGCCGCACCGGCTGGGTGTACGACTCCGGCGACTACGAGGCCACGATGCGTGAGGCGCTCCGGATCGCGCGGTACGACGAGCTGCGCGCCGAGCAGGCGGAGAAGCGTGCGCGGGGAGAGTTGATGGGGATCGGCGTCTCCTTCTTCACCGAGGCGGTCGGCGCCGGACCGCGCAAGGACATGGACATGCTCGGCCTCGGCATGGCCGACGGCTGCGAGCTGCGGGTGCACCCGACCGGGACGGCGGTCGTGCGGATCTCGGTGCAGACCCAGGGGCAGGGCCACGAGACGACGTTCGCCCAGCTGATCGCCGAGGAGCTCGGCATCCATCCCGACGACGTCGACGTGGTGCACGGCGACACCGACAACACGCCGTACGGGCTGGGGACCTACGGCTCCCGCTCGACGCCGGTCTCGGGTGCGGCGGCGGTGATCGCCGCACGACGGGTGCGCGCGAAGGCGCGGCTGATCGCGGCCGGGATGCTCGAGGTCGCGCCCGAGGACCTGGAGTGGACCAAGGGCCGGTTCGACGTGCGTGGTGTGCCCGGCAGCGGCGTCACCATCCAGCAGGTGGCGATGCGGGCGCACGGCGCCGGCGACCTGCCCGACGGGGTCGAGGGCGGGCTGGACGCGCAGGTGTCCTACAACCCCGACAGCCTCACGTATCCGTACGGCGCCTACATCTGCGTCGTGGACATCGACCCCGGAACGGCCGTGGTGAGGGTGCGCCGGTTCGTCGCGGTCGACGACTGCGGCACCCGGATCAACGAGATGATCGTCGAGGGCCAGATCCACGGCGGCCTCACCGACGGCGTCGGCATGGCGCTGATGGAGTTCATCGGGTACGACGAGCACGGCAACTGCCTCGGCGGCTCGCTCATGGACTACCTCCTCCCGACCGCGCTCGAGGTGCCCGACTGGGAGACCGGCATGACCGTGACCCCGTCGCCCCACCACCCGATCGGCGCCAAGGGCGTCGGCGAGTCCGCGACCGTGGGCTCGCCCCCGGCGGTCGTCAACGCGGTGATCGACGCGCTGGCGCCGTACGGCGTGCGGCACGCCGACATGCCGCTCACCCCGTCCCGCGTGTGGGAGGCGATGCACGGCCGTGCCACGCCACCTCGCTGACGTCACCGCGCTCGTCCTGGCCGCCGGCGGGTCCTCGCGGCTCGGCCGGCCCAAGCAGCTGCTGCCCCTGGGCGCCGGCACGCTGCTCGACGCCACCCTGTCGGTCGTGCGCTCCTGCGGCTTCGGCCAGGTCGTCGTCGCGATCGGCGGCGCGGCCGACGAGGTCGCCGCGACCGTCGACCTGGCGGGTCTCGACGTGGTGCGCAACCCCGGCTTCGGCGCCGGGTGCTCGTCGTCGATCGTCGCCGCCCTCCCGGCGATCTCCTCCGCCGCCGACGGGGTCGTGCTGATGCTGGGCGACCAGCCGGAGGTGTCGCCCGACGCCGTTCGTGCCGTCGCGTCGGTCGACGCCGAGCTCGCGGTGTGCCGCTACCGCGACGGACTCGGACACCCCTTCTGGCTGGGCCGGGGGCTCTTCGCCGACCTCGCAACCCTGCACGGCGACAAGGCGGTGTGGAAGCTGGTCGACGCCGCCGGCCCCGCGCTGGTGACGGTCGACGTCGACGCGTCGGTGCCCGCCGACGTGGACACCGAGGCCGACTACGCGGCGCTGCTGGCGAGGTGGTCGCCGTGACCCCGACCCAGCTGCGCGCGTTCGCGACCGTCGTCCGACTCGGCTCGGTGAAGGCCGCGGCCGCCGACCTCGGGGTCTCCGAGGCGGCGGTGTCGCTGCACGTCGGCCAGTTGCGCAAGGAGCTCGGGGACCAGCTGTTCAACCGCACCGCGTCGGGGCTGGCGTTCACCCCCGGCGGACTGCGGCTGGCCAGCCGGGCGGTCGAGCTGCTGGGCCTCCAGGATCGGACCGTCCTCGAGGTGCGCGAGGCCGGCGTCGGCCGCCGGATGCTGCGGCTCGCGACGACCTCGCTCTTCGCGGAGTACGCCGCCCCCGGGCTCATCGGGCTCTTCGCCGACCGCGCCCAGGACCTCGATGTCGAGCTCAGCGTCCACCCGGCCCGCGACTTCGAGCAGCTGCTGCTCACCCGCACCGTCGACGCGACCGTCGGCCCCCGCCCCGCGACCACCGAACCCGCGGTCAGCAGCCGGCTGTTCCTCAACTACCACGTGCTCGCGGTGGTCAGCCCCGACCATCCCGTCACCCGCGGGCGGCCCGGCGTCGCGATGCTGCGCGAGCAGACGTGGCTGCTCGGTCCGTCGGCCGCCGACGACGCAGGGGTGATCCCGGGACTGCTGCACCGCATCGGCGTACCCGAGGAGCGGCAGCAGATCTTCCAGAGCCACGCCGCCGCCCTCGAGGAGGCCAAGCGCGGGGCCGGCGTCACGCTGGCGGTCGCCTTCGCGGTCGCCCAGGACCTCGCCGCCGGCGCGCTCGTCCAGGTGCCCGGCCGGCCGGTCCAGGGCCAGGGCTCGTGGAACATCTCGATCCTCGCCGGCCAGCGGGCCACGCCCGCGGCGGAGGAGATGGCGCGGTTCGTCAGCACCCCGCGCGCGACCCAGGCGATGCTGCGCGGCCGCGGCGTCACGCACGGCCGGTTCCGGCCCGCCGTGCACGTGACGCTCTGGAGCTGAGCCCCGCGGCGTCCGTCTCCTCCGCGGGCCACTTAAGCGAAGTGTTGATCCGCTGTTGCCGGGGCGTGTGACCCAGAGCACAGTGACCGCCATCAAACTGGAGGCGAGGAGGCGGGCCGTGCCGATCGAGTCGGACGGACACAGCCGGGGGAACCCGCGCATGTACGAGCTCATCGAGAATGCACCGAGGACCGGCGCCAGCCCGACCGTGTTCGCGTTCCCGCAGCTCGTCGAGTTCATGAAGATCGCGGGGCAGCCGGTGGCGGGGCCCTGGCCACCGCACCAGCAGCCGCGGCCGGATCCCACCGACATCGACTCGCTGCCGGTGGCCATCGCGGACCCGGCCGCCGAGCCCGACCGGACGGTGGAGGCCTGATGTACCCGGACCGCTTCCGCTACGAGGCGCCGCGCGCGCTGGACGAGGCGATCGGGCTGCTGCACGAAGGCGCCGGCGAGGCCAAGGTGCTCGCCGGTGGGCAGAGCCTGGTGCCGCTCCTGAAGCTCCGTTTCGCGGCGCCGGAGCTGCTCGTCGACATCAACAACCTGCCCGGGCTCGACCACCTCGAGGTGGCAGCCAACGGCGGCATCCGGGTCGGCGCGTTGTGCCGGCACCGCGACCTCGAGCGCTCCGCCGAGATCGCGCGGGTCCAGCCGGTGATGGCGGCCGCCGCGCCGCTCATCGCGGACCCGATCGTGCGCACCCGGGGCACGCTCGTCGGGTCGCTGTGCCACGCCGACCCCCAGGGGGACTGGGCGGCCGTGGTCACAGCGCTCGGCGGGCACGTCGTCGCGCAGGGCCCGTCCGGCCGTCGGGACATCCCGATCGGCGACTTCGTGACCGGGCCGTTCCAGAACGTCCTGGCGTACGACGAGATCGCGGTCGAGGCGGTCCTGCCGGCGCCGAGCGGGGACGTCGCCGGCGGGTTCCTCAAGCTCGAGCGCCGGGTCGGCGACTTCGCGACGGCTGGTGCGGCGGTGTCGCTCGAGCTCAGCGGAGACCGGGTCACGAGGGCCGGCATCGCGCTGACCGGCGTGGGCAGCCGGACCATCGACGCCCGCGCCGCGGCCGACTCGCTGGTCGGCCAGGCGCTCACCGCGGTGGCGATCGTCCGGGCCGCCGACCTCGCGGCCGAGGCCGCCCAGCCCAACTCGGACCACCGGGGCAGTGCGACGTACAAGCGTCACATCATCCACACGTTCGTCACCCGGCTGCTGACCCGGGTGTCCCAGAGATCCGAGAGGGCGGCATGACCAGCCTGTTCGAGGAAGTGCCCGCGACCGCGGGCGAGGACGTACCCGTACGCCGGGTGACGATCACCGTCAACGGCCAGGCGCGCACGGCCGACGTGGAGCCGCGCCTGCTGCTCGCGCACCTGCTGCGCCAGGGCCTCAAGCTCACCGGCACCCACACCGGCTGCGACACCACGAACTGCGGGGCTTGCACCGTCCTCGTCGACGGGGCGCCGGTGAAGAGCTGCACGATGCTCGCGGTCCAGGCCGACGGGCACGCGGTCACCACGGTCGAGGGGCTGGCCGGGCCGAGTGCGCTGCACCCGATCCAGGAGAGCTTCAAGGCCGAGCACGGTCTCCAGTGCGGGTTCTGCACGCCGGGCATGATGCTCACCGCGAAGGCGCTGCTCGAGGACAACCCGGATCCCAGCGAGGATGAGGTGCGGTTCGCGCTGTCGGGCAACCTGTGCCGCTGCACGGGCTACCAGAACATCGTGAAGTCGGTCCTCCTGGCCGCGAAGACGATGCGGGGTGAGTCGGAGTGACCGCCACCGAGCCCGTCAGCCGGGCGCTGGACGAGATCAAGATCGGCGGCATGGGCGCGAGCCGCAAGCGGGTCGAGGACAACCGGTTCCTCCGCGGCAGGGGCCACTACGTCGACGACGTCGTGCTGCCCGGGATGCTCCACCTGGAGATCCTGCGCAGCCCACTGGCGCACGCGCGGATCAAGAGCATCGACGTCAGCAAGGCATGGGACATCCCCGGCGTCCGGCTGGTGCTCACCGGCGAGATGATGGCGACCCGCAACCTCGCGTGGATGCCGACGCTGAGCTATGACACCCAGGCGGTGCTGGCCACCGACAAGGTGCGGTTCCAGGGCCAGGAGGTCGCCTGCGTCATCGCCGACGACCCCTACATCGCCAAGGACGCGTGCGAGGCCATCGAGGTCGAGTACGAGCCGCTGCCGGTGATCGTCAACCCGACCCAGTCGCTCGCGCCGGACGCGCCGATCATCCGCGACGACAAGGAGAACCAGCGGGACAACGTCTGCTTCGACTGGCAGGTCGGCGACAGGGAGGGCACCGACCGGGCGTTCGCCGAGGCGGACGTCGTCTCCCGGATCGAGATGCACTACCCGCGCTCGCACCCGTCGCCGCTGGAGACCTGCGGCTCGGTCGCGGACTTCGACCGCGCGACCGGCAAGCTCACCGTCTACATGACCACGCAGGCACCGCACATCGTGCGGGCGGCCGTGGCGCTGATCGCCGAGCTGCCCGAGCACATGATCCGGATCGTGTCGCCGGACCTCGGCGGCGGCTTCGGCAACAAGGTGCCGGTCTACCCGGGCTACGTGATGTCGATCCTCGCGTCGATCCTCACCGAGCGTCCGGTGAAGTGGATCGAGGACCGCAGCGGCAACCTGATCTCCACCGGCTTCGGCCGCGACGTCTACCTGACCGGCGAGATGGCGCTGCGCCGCGACGGCAGGATCCTCGGCGTCCGTATGCACACCGACTCCGATCACGGTGCCTTCTTCGGCGACGCCCAGCCGAGCAAGTTCAAGATCGGTCTGATGCACTCGGCCTTCGCCTGCTACGACATCCCGGCGGCGCACCTGACGGCGCGCGGCGTCTACACGAACAAGGCGCCCGGCGGCGTCGCGTACCGGTGCTCCTTCCGGGTCACCGAGGCGATGTTCTTCCAGGAGCGGATGATGCAGGCCGCGGCCGACGACCTCGGCATGGACCAGGCGGAGTTCCGCCGGGTCAACTTCGTGCGCGACGACGACTTCCCACACCGGACGCCGTTCGGCTTCCTCACCGACTCCGGGCAGTACGCCAAGTGCCTGCAGGTCGGGCTGGACGCGATCGACTACGAGGGCTTCCGCCGCGAGCAGGCCGAGGCGGCGAAGAACGGCCGGCTGCTGGGCATCGGCATCTCCTGCATGACCGAGCCGCTCGGTGCCGGCAACAGCCGGGAGTACGACATCCTCGGCATCAAGATGTTCGACTCCGCCGAGCTGCGGGTCCACATGACCGGCCGGGCGATCCTGCGCACCGGGGCGAAGACGCAGGGCCAGGGCCACGAGACGACGTGGGCGCAGATCGTCGCCCACGAGCTCGGTATCCCGGCCGAGGACGTCGTCGTCGAGGAGGGCGACACCGACACCGCGCCGTTCGGCATGGGGACCTACGCCTCCCGCAGCACGCCGGTCGCCGGCGCCGCGATCGCGATGGCCGCGCGCAAGGTCAAGGCCAAGGCCCGCAAGCTCGCCGCGCACCTGCTGGAGGTGTCCGAGGAGGACGTGGAGTGGGAGCTCGGGCGGTTCTACGTCCGGACCGCGCCCGACCGCGGCGTCTCCATCCAGGAGTGCGCCATGGCGGCGTACGCCAACATGCCCGACGGCCTCGAGCCGGGCCTGGAGGCCAACGCCTACTACGACCCGCCCAACCTCACCTGGCCGTTCGGCTGCTACATCGTCACCGTCGAGGTGGACCCGCAGACCGGCGTGTGGGACGTGCTGCGGGTGGTCGCGGTCGACGACTGCGGCGTACGCATCAACCCGATGATCGTCGAGGGCCAGATCATGGGCGGCCTCACCGAGGCCTACGCCATGGCCAACATGCAGTTCATCACCTTCGACGAGGAGGGCAACTGCATCGGCTCGAACTTCATGGACTACCTGCTGCCGACCGCCTGGGAGACGCCCGGCTTCGAGCTGCACGAGGTCGTCACGCCCTGTCCGCACCATCCGATCGGCGCCAAGGGCGTCGGCGAGTGCGCGACCGTCGGCGGGCCGGCGGCGTTCGTGAACGCGGTCATGGACGCGCTCAAGGGCGCCGGCGTGCGCAACATCGACATGCCGCTGCTGCCGGACCGCGTGCACGAGGCGCTCACCGGGGGCCATGACGTCTCGGGCGCACCTCCGATCAGGACCGACCGATGAGCGAGCCGGAGCTGTCGGGCCAGGACCTGTCGGGCCAGGAGTACGCCGTCGCCACGGTCGTGTGGCGGCAGGCGCCGTCGTCCGGCCAGGTCGGGTCGCGCGCGTTCGTCACCGCGGACGGCCGGGTCCACGGCTGGATCGGCGGCGCGTGCGCCGAGCCGACGGTCGTGCGCGAGGCCCAGAAGGTGATCCGTGGGGGCGAGCCACGGCTGCTCTACCTCGGCGGCAGCGAGGACCTGGTGCTGCCCGAGGGGATGATCGCGATCCCGATGTCCTGCCAGAGCGAGGGTGCGTTGCAGATCTACATCGAGCCCGTGTACCCGCCGGTGCACCTCGTGGTCGTCGGCCGATCGCCGATGGCGCAGACCCTGACCGACCTCGCGGCCACGCTCGGCTGGCGATCCGAGCTCGTCGACGCCGCGGACTTCACCAGTGCGAACGTCGACCAGCGGTCCGTGGTCGTGGTCGCGACCCAGGGTCACGGCGACGAGGAGGTCGTCGGCCACGCGGCCTCGGCCATGCCGGCCTTCGTCGGCCTGGTCGCCTCCCACAAGCGCGGGGAGGCGGTGCTCGGCTACCTCGCCGAGCGCGGGGTGCCGCCGCACCTCCTCGACCGGGTGCGTACGCCGGTCGGGCTGGACCTCGGGCGCACGACCCACCAGGAGATCGCGGTGTCGGTGCTCGCCGAGCTCGTGCAGGTGCGGGCCGCCGGGGGCTTCGCGGTCGAGCCGGTACGGCAGCCGCGGCCGCTGCTCGAGACGGCCGACGCGCTCGACCCGGTGTGCGGGATGACCGTGCCCGCCGACGACGCGCACTTCCCGGTCGAGCACGACGGCGCGACGTACCACTTCTGCTGCGTCGGCTGCCGCGACGCGTTCCTGACGAGAGCGGGGGCCTGACCGATGCTGATCCGCAACGACTTCGAGGTCGGCCAGCCGGTCGACAAGGTGTGGGCGTTCTTCGGCGACGTGCCGCAGGTCGCGGCGTGCCTGCCGGGCGCCCGGCTCAACGACGACCTCGGCGACGACACCTACGGCGGCGAGGTCGCCATCCGGATGGGCCCGGTCAAGCTCGAGTTCGACGGCCGAGCCAGGATCGTGGAGCGCGACGACGCGACCAAGCGGATGGTCATCGACGCCTCCGGCGCCGACCGGAAGGGTCGTGGCCAGGCCGCGATGACGGTCACCGCCCAGCTGACGCCGGCGGGCGCCGGCACCCAGGTCCACCTCGAGCAGGACCTCCAGCTCTCCGGCGCCGCAGCGCAGTACGGCCGCGGCATGATCTCCGACGTCACGACCGTGCTCATGGGCCAGTTCGCCGACAACGCCCAGACGCGCATCGCCGCGCTCGAGCGGGGCGAGTCCGTGACCGCCACGGCGACGCCCGCCAGCGGACTCTCGATCGGCCTCCAGGCCGCGCGGATGGCGCTGATGCGGGTCTTCCGCCGGTTCTTCCTCCCCTACCAACCCAACCCGAGCTGAGGTGCCCTGATGCTGTGGTGGATCGGCAACATCGTGCTGCTGGTGGCCGTCGTGCCCGTGCTGGTGGCGCTCCTCAACCGCGTGCTGGCCGCGCTCGAACGCATCCGCGGTGCGGCCGACGACATCCTCGCCGGGGGCGGTGCGCTCGCCGCCGACCTCGAGGGGGTGCCGGAGACGCTGGCCGAGACGGGTGCGACCGTCGCTGCGGTCTCGTCGGGCGCCGTCCGGTACGCCGGCTCGGTCGGAAAGCTCCTGGGGTGATGCGCTGATGCCTGTTGTCGCCTGGGTGACCGTGGTGCTCGCGACGTTGATCATCGCCGCCGCCGCGCTCGGCCTGATCCGCGTGATCGGCCACCTGGTGGCCGTCCGGAAGACGCTGGACGGCGTGATCGCCGGGGTCGGCGTCGTCGCCGACCGCACCGCGACGGTGCCGGCCTCGGTCACGGCGGTCAACGCCAGCCTCAAGCCGGTCCGTGACTTCTGCGAGGGGGTGTAGGTCATGGCCGAGACCGGATGGGTCATCGGATACACGATCGGGATCGTCGTGGTGCTCGTCGTCGTGGCGCTCGTCGTACCGATCCTGCTGCTCGCGCACCGCATCGGCAAGCAGGCCGCCGCGATCGACGCGTCCCTCCAGCAGTCGGTGCAGAACACCGCCGGCCTGGCCGGGCTGAACACGACGATCGAGAGCGCCACCACCATCGTCGCCGGGCTCAACCGCGGCCGGACCCGGCTGGGAGGCTGAGATGACGAGCTTGACGACGATCTTCCTGACCGACACCCAGGAGAGCCTGTGGTGGGGCGCCGTGATCGGCGGCTTCGTCGTCGTCCTCGCGGTCGCGGCGCTGCTGACGATCCTGGTGCTCGAGGTGCGCACCATCGACCGTCGGGTCGCGGGCGTGAAGGCCACGCTGCTCGAGGCGGAGGCCAACACCAACGACACGGCGCTGATCGCCACGACCGCGACCGGCGTGGACGCGGTGCTCGCCGAGGGGCTCGAGCACCATCTCTTCCTCGGCCGGGTCCTCGGAAAGGTGCGGATGTGAACATCCTCGTCGTGCTGACCGTCGTCGACATCGTGGCGCTCATCGCCGGGCTGGCGGTCTACCTGTTCATCGTCGGTGGCCAGCTCACCCGGATCGCGGGCAACCTCGAGGAGTGTGCGGAGATCGTGCACCGGATCGAGGCGAACGCCCAGCCGATCATGCCCGGCCTGCAGCACATCAACCGCACCGGTGGCGTGGTCGCCGGGGCGCTGCCGCTGCTGTACGGCATGGCCGAGGGCATCGTCACCGGCGCCACCTACGTGCCGGCGGCGACCGCCGAGCGGCCGCCCGCCGTACCCGCCTCCGGCCGGCGGCGCTCCCGCCTCCACGACTCCGTGGGCTACGAGCCGGTTCCCTGACCGGGGCCCGGACCGCCGATCCAGTGCTCCCGCCAGGTCGGGTCCACCTGGCGGTCGTTGCACTGCGGCTTGTAGACCGAGACGAGCTCGTCGGCGATCTGCGCCCGGTGGCCGGGGAGGCCACCCGGGACCTGGTACGTCGCGATGTGCACTCCGTACCTCCCGCCGGCTCGCTGCGTCCAGCACGGTGCCGCCGGATGACGGAACGGGAACCCCTCCGTCGACAGGTTCGCGCTGTGCCCGACGTAGATGACGGCGTACTGCTCGCGGTCCGTGTCGGGCCGGTAGAGGATCGCGTAGACCGCGGGCACCTCCGGCGGAGCCCAGCCGGCCAGCACGCGGGGGCCGTCGAACGGGTAGCCCGCCAGCGAGCCGAGCCGGATCACGCCAGCCTCCGCGCGAACTCCTCCAGGTCGGCGAGGCTGCGCGCCGCCAGCACCTCGTCGACGTACGGCGCCGCGACCGCCATGCCGAGCGAGCCCGGCTCGGTGCCGTGCGGGTTGAGCCAGAGGACGCGGTGGGCGAGCCGGGAGAGCCGCTGCATGGCGGACTCCAGCTGCGCGGGATCGCCGCGGTCGAGGCCGTCGGAGCAGACCACCACGATGCCCCCGCGACCGACGCCGCGGCGGCCGAAGTCGCGGACGAACGCGTCCAGCGAGGCGCCGATCCGGGTGCCGCCCTCCCAGTCGACGACGGCCCGGGCCGCCCGGTCGAGCGCCTCGTCGGGGCGCCGGTGCTCGAGCTCACGGGTGATCCGGGTCAGCCGCGTGCCGAAGCAGAACACCTCGACCTTGCTGGTCGCGCGCGAGGTGACGTGGGCGTACTGGAGCAGCGCGCGCGAGTAGTCGGCCATCGACCCGGACACGTCCAGCACCAGCACCAGCGGACGCACCCGCTCCCGACGCCGGCGCCACCGCAGCGTGGCCGGGTCGCCGTGGGTGCGCATCGCCTCGCGGACGGTACGCCGCATGTCGGGGCGTCGTCCGGCGGCGGCCGGCATCGTGCGGCGCGAGCGCCGGCGCGGAGGCGTCAGCCGGACAATGCGCATGATGCGCCGCAAGGCGGCGAGCTCCTCGTCGGTGCAGTCGGCGAAGGCGCGCGCTCGCAGCGTCGCCACGTCGGAGCCGGCGAGACCCATCGGGGCCTCCTGCTCCTCGCTCTCCTCGCCGGGCTGCTCGGGCTCGGGCAGCTGGAGGTCGGCCCAGGCAGCGACGGCGTCGGGTCGGTTGAACGGCCGCGCCTCGTCGGGCTCGCCGGGCACGCCGAGGAACCACTCGCGGAACACCCGGTGGTAGACGGGCAGGTGCTCGCGGCGGCTGACCAGCGTCGCGCGCCCGGCCCAGTAGAGGTCCAGCAGGTCGGTCGGGTCGAGCGGCTCCATCGCGGCGCAGTAGGTCCGGACGTCGCCGGTGCCCACCGGCACGCCGGCCGCGCGCAGCTCGCGGGCGAACCCGACCAGGGTCTCGAGGAACGGCTCAGCCACGGGTGAGCTCGTGCACGTGCGCGCGCACGACGTCGAGGTCGTCGCGGTCCTTGACCACCGCCCCGAGGGTGTCCTCGAGGGTCTCGGCATCGAGGTCGACCGCGCCCACGGCGCCGACGGTGCGCACCCAGTCGATGGTCTCGGCGACACCGGGCGCCTTGGCCAGGTCGAGCTCGCGCAGCCGGTTGACCGCCGCGACCACCTTGCGCGCCAGCGCCTCGGACACGCCGGGCTCGCGCACCATCACGATCTCGACCTCGCGCTCGAACGCCGGATAGTCGACCCAGTGGTAGAGGCAGCGCCGCTTCAGCGCGTCGTGCAGCTCGCGGGTGCGGTTCGAGGTGAGCACGACCAGCGGCGGCCGCTCGGCCGCGACGGTGCCGATCTCCGGGATGGTGATCTGGAAGTCGGAGAGCAGCTCCAGCAGGAACGCCTCGAACTCGTCGTCGGCCCGGTCCACCTCGTCGACCAGCAGCACGGCCCGGTCCCCGGCCCGGACGGCGTCCAGCAGCGGTCGCTCGAGCAGGAACTTCGGCCCGAACAGCGCGTCGACCGCTGCCTCGTCGTCGAGGCTGCGCTCCGACAGTGCGCGGATCTGGAGCAGCTGGCGGGCGTAGTCCCACTCGTAGAGGGCCTGGCTGGTGTCGATGCCCTCGTAGCACTGGAGCCGGATCAGCCGCCGGCCGAGCACCCTGGCCAGTGCCTTCGCCACCTCGGTCTTGCCGACGCCGACCTCGCCCTCGAGGAGCAGCGGGCGGTCGAGCGTGAGGGCGACGTACGCCGCCGTGGAGAGCCCCCGATCGGCGAGGTAGCCGTCCGTGCGCAGCGCGTCGGTGAGCTCGGGGACGCTCGCGGGCCCGGTCATCCCTGGTCGCGACCCAGCACCAGATCGCGGAGCGTCTCGCCGTCGCCGAGCTTGCCCTCGCGGGCCAGCCGGTCGCGCCACGCCTCGCGCAGGTCGGTGCCGGGCTCGGCCATGCCGTCGAAGGTCATCCCGCGCGTGCGCTTGCACACCTTCGCCGGGGTCGCCTCGTCGAGCTCGAGCGCCGCCTCGGTCGCCTCGTCGGCGTCCCAGAGCGCTCGCAGCACCTCGGTCGGCTCAGCCATGCCTCCACTGTAGGTCGGCCCGCGGCCCCCGGCGAGGGCCGGTTAAGGGAACCCTGAGGTGCGCCTTGACCCGCGCCCGCGGCGCCCCGAGGGTGAACGCATGGCGGTCGTCCTGGCGGTGCTGTGCGGTCTCGCCGCGGCGTACTGCCTGCTCCGCTGCGTGCTCCCGCGCTGGCGCGCGGCCGACCACGGCATCGGCGTCGACGCCTGGCACGTGGTGATGGGCGCCGGGATGGTGCTGATGTTCCTGGACCTGATGGGCCGGAGCGCCTCGGTGCTGTTCGCAGCGGGCGCTCTCTGGTGCCTAGGGGCGCTGGTGCGCCGGCACGCCACGGCCGCCCACGCCCGGCTCGGCGTCGCCCTCGCCCTGATGGCGCTGATGCTCCTGCCCTCGCCCGCCACCGCCGCCACCGCCGCGACCCCGCACGGGCACGGGATGGCGGTGGGCCCCTCGGCGTTCCTGGTCGCCGGCGCGGTGGCGGTCGGTGTCGCCGCGGTCAGCGCCGGACGCACCGTGCCCGCCGGCGACGTCCGCGGCCGGCTCGGCCTCTGCTGCGAGGTGGTCATGGCCGTCGCCATGGGCTGGATGGCCGCCACCGCCCTAGGCTGAGGTCGTGAAGACTCGGCTGACCTGCCCGTGCGGTGAGACGATCACGGCGCAGGACGAGGACGAGCTCGTCGAGCTCACCCAGGCGCACCTCGCGGCGGAGCACCCGGGCATGAGCTACGGCCGCGACGAGATCCTGTTCATCGCGACCTGATCCGGGTGCCGGCCGCCAGCGCCCGAACGGCGCAATTGCGCCGAATGGGCGGCTCGAGCCGCGTCTGAGTCGTCCTACCCGCGCAATTGCGCCGAAAGGGCAGCCCGCCGCTTTCAGCCGCGCGGAGGCGCGGTGCTCTCCCGGACCACGAGCCGCGTGGGGAGCAGGACGTCGTCGGGCCCCTCGCCGCGCATCTGGGCGAGGAGGGTCTCGACGGCGCGCCGACCCTTCTCGACGACGTCCTGGCCGACGGTGGTCAGGGGCGGCCGGCTCAGCGCGGCGAGCGAGCTGTCGTCGAAGCCGACGACGGACACGTCGCCCGGGACGGCCAGGCCCAGCTGGTCGGCCGCGCGGATCACGCCGTCGGCGAAGGCGTCGGAGAAGCAGAGCACGGCGGTCGGGCGATCCGGCCCGGCGAGCAGCGTCCGGGCCGCCTCCTCGGCCGCGGTCGCCGGCCGGTAGGGGGTCATCGCGACTTGCGGTTCGATGCCGGCGGCGTCGAGGACGTCGCACCAGCCGAGCATCCGCTGGGCCGCGGGGAAGCTGGGCGAGAGGCCTCCCGCGTTGCCCGCGAGCGTGAGGATGCCGACCTGGGTGTGGCCGAGGTCGACGACGTGCTGGGCCGCGGCGCGGGCGCCGCCCCGGTCGTCGACGTTGAGGCCGGGCACGCCCTCGCGCTTGGTCTGGTCGATCGCGACCTGCGGCAGGCCGCGCCGGTCCAGCCAGGCGAGGTCGACCGAGTCGGGCTCGCAGATGTAGAGCAGCGCCGCGTCCATCGCGACGTCCCGGGACGGGACGTAGTCGTCGCGGCTCGGGGTCAGCAGCGTGAGGGCCAGGCCGTTGTCGGCCAGGGAGTCGGCCACGGAGGCGAAGAACTCCGCCGCGATCGCGTCCTCGAAGGCGTCGCTGAGCCGGTCGTTGAGGACCATGCCGACCGAGCCGGTGCGGCCGCGGGCCAGGGCCCGGGCCGCCGGGTCGGGGCCGACGTACCCGAGCTCGTCGGCCGCGGCCAGGATCTTGGCCCGCAGCTCCGCGCTCAGCTGGTCGGGTCGCGAGAACGCGTTGGACACCGTCATCCGGCTGACACCGACGCGGTCCGCGATCGACTGGAGGGTCACCTTGCCCATAGGTGACTCAGGATAGGGCGGTCACCGACCGTCAGCCCGGCTGGCACGCCTCGGCGGAGCGCGGGCGTGGCTCGACCCGGCGGGCCAGGGCGTGCAGGGCGGCGGCGGACCGCGCCCGGCTGCCGGCCAGCCGTGGCGTGCGCGGCTCCGGCTCCGGGATGACGGGGGCGTCGGGCCGGGCGCTGCCTGCGGTGGCGCGCGCCGCCCGGACGGCCAGGTCAGCGGCGATCGGGTCGAATGTCATGGCTCCTCCTCCGGCAGTGCGTTCACCACCTTCTTGACCGGTACAGTACGCCTGATCTCTGTACCGGTCAAGAGGAGTCGCTCAGTCGGCGGGCTCGACCGACGGCACGTGCGTCACCTGGTCCCAGGTGAACACGTAGGCTGCGCCTCCCCCCGGCACGACGAGGGTCAGGTTGCCGCCGCCGGCGGCACCGCCCGCCCCGTAGTTGATGTCCCACGAGTCGTCGATCGCGACCTTCCACTCGTAGCTGCCCGCGGGCAGCTCGAACGTGCCGTGCCACAGCCCGTCGGAGTCGTCGAAGGCCAGGTGGGTCGCCGCGCAGTCCGGCAGCCAGTCCGCCGGGCAGCCGAGCTCGTCCTGGAGGCTGCCGGCGACCGTCACCGAGTCGACCGCCGCCTCCGGCGCGGCGACCGTGACCGCGACCGGTCGGCTGGTCACCGCGGCGAGGCCGGGCTCGGTCAGCACCGCGCGGTAGCGCACGGTCGTCCCGCGCTCGAGGTCGGAGATGTCGTCGACCCAGGTGTACGCCGGCGCCGAGTCGTCGACGCCGAGCCTCGTCCACGGCCCGCTGCCGACCCGGCGCTGGAACTCCACCGCCTGGAGCGGGCGCTGCGGGTCGACCGTCGCCTCGACCTGGACCGGGTAGACGTCGCCGACCCGGCCGCCGTCGTTCGGGCTGCTGATCGTCAGCTCGGCCTTCGGCACCCGGACGGTCCGGGCGACGGTGCCACGGGTGTGCCCGGCGTTGTCGAGCACGGCGGCGCGGTAGGCGACCTTGGTGCCCGGGCGCAGGGCGGTCGTGTCGTCGAAGACCTGGTACGGCGCCGCGTCGTCGACCCCCACCGTGCGCCACGGTCCGGAGCCGACCCGGCGCTGGAAGGTCACCTCGTAGAACGACGCGCCGCGGACGCGGGCGGCCACGTGCATCCGGCCCTGCGCCGCGGCCGCCGGGGCGGGCTTGCCGAGCGCGATCCCCGGCGCCTTGGGCGACCGGGGGATCCGGGTCCTGGACTCGTAGACGACCGCGGAGAGGCCGGGCACCGCCACGTCGATCCGGGCGCGCGCGTTGGTCGTGAGCCTGGCCGGGCCCTCGCCGTACACCTGGCGGAACGAGCCGCGAGGGAGGAAGGTCCGGAAGCTCGCGGACGCGGGCTCGGTGCTGTTGTTGAGCGCGACGACGTACTCGCGCTGGCGGCGGCGGTCCACCCGCGAGAAGGCGAAGACGCCGGGACCCGCGGAGGCGTAGCGGACCTGCTGGGCGCCGTTGCGCAGCGCCGGGTGCTCGTCGGTCAGCGCGGCCAGGCCGGCGATCGTCGTGTAGAGCGGGTGGTCGGTGACGAAGTTGTCGTCGGCGCCGGTGTTGTCGGTGCCGAGCTGGTCGTCGCCCTGGTACTCCGGGACCTGGCTGGCGAACATCGTCTGGCGCGCGGACTGGTCGCCGCCGAGCCCGGCGAAGCCCTGCTCGTCGCCGTAGTAGACGACCGGGTTGCCGCGCGAGAAGTACATGAGCTCGTGGGCCAGCCGGTCGCGCGCGAGCAGCTCGGCGTCGTCGGCCTCCGGATTGTCGGTCTGGAGGAAGTAGCCGATCCGGCCCATGTCGTGGTTGCCGAGGAAGGTCGGCAGCGCATAGGCGTTCGAGTCGGCGTCGGTGTACCAGTCATCGTTGGCGAAGAACCTCGCCAGCGCCCGGTTGCCGAGCCCCTTGGAGGCGAAGTCGCGGGCCGCGGCCTGGAACGGGAAGTCAAGGATCGCCTGCATCCGATTCGCGGTCGTGTAGTGCGAGGTGAAGCTCTTCGCGGCGGTGCCGCTGCCGTCGAGCGCGACCTCGCCGAACATGAAGAAGTCGTCGTTGCCGTCGGCCGCCGCGATCTGCTGCATGGTGGGGCCGAACTCCTTCCAGAATTCGTCGTCGACGTGCTTCATCGTGTCGATGCGGAAGCCGTCGATGTCGAAGTCCTCGACCCAGGCGCGGTAGATGTCGATCATCCCGTCGACCACCTCGGGCTTCTCGGTGAAGAGGTCGTCGAGGCCGAAGAAGTCGCCGTACTGGCTGTCCTCGCCGGTGAAGGTGGTGTTGCCGCGGTTGTGGTAGTTCGTGACGTCGTTGAGCCAGGCGGGGACCTTGAGGTCCTCCTCGTCCGCGTCGAGCTCGGGCACGTAAGGGAAGGACGTCGCCGGGTCGAGCTCCGGGAACGTCTCGGTGCCGGCGAAGTCGCGGTCGTCGAAGGGGTCCCCGGCGGCGTCGGTGTAGGGGCGCTGGTCCTTGGAGACGTACGCCGTGCGGTCGCCCTCGGCGTAGCCGATCACGTCGGCGGTGTGGTTGGTGATGATGTCGAAGAAGACCTTCATGCCCTGAGCGTGCGCCGCGTCCACGAGGTCGCGCAGGTCCTGGTTGGTGCCGAGGTGCGGGTCGACCTGGGTGAAGTCGGTGATCCAGTAGCCGTGGTAGCCGGCCGACGGGCCGTCCTCGAGCTGCACCGGCTTGTTCTTGAAGATAGGCGTCAGCCAGATGGCGTCGGTGCCGAGGCCCCGGATGTAGTCGAGCCGCTCGCGCAGCCCGACCAGGTCGCCGCCGTTGTAGAAGCCCTTGCTGGTGGGGTCGAATCCGGTGACGTCGCGGCCCCCCGAGAGCCCGCCCTCGTCGTTCGAGGGCTCGCCGTTGGCGAACCGGTCGCCCATGACGAAGTAGAAGTCCTGGTCGCTGAGCCCCGGCCGTGGGGCGTGCCGCGCGTAGCCGCCATCGTCGGGCGCGGCCCAGGCGGGCGCGGCCGTGACGGTAAGGCAGAGGGTGACGAGCAGGGCTGACAGATGACGAAGACGCATGGTCCCTCCCGAGGCGTGACCTGGATCACGGCGATGTTGCAACCTAGATCCACCCACCGACACCGGGCAAGGCCTGCCCCCGCGGGACGCCGTCAGCGTGCGAGGTGCAGCGACCCGCCGCGCACGCGGTCGAGCGACCGGCCGATGACCAGCCGCTGGATCTGGTTCGTGCCCTCGAAGATCTGCATGACCTTGGCCTCGCGCATGAACCGCTCGACCGGGAAGTCGCGCGTGTAGCCGTAGCCGCCGAGCACCTGGACGGCGTCGGTGGTGACCTTCATGGCGTTGTCGGTGGCGACCAGCTTGGCGACCGAGGCCTCGCGGCCGTAGGGGAGGCCCTGGTCCTTGAGGCGGGCGGCGTGCAGCAGGATGGCGCGGGCGGACTGGACCGCGGCCTCCATGTCGGCCAGCACGAAGGCCAGGCCCTGGTGGTCGATGATCCGCTCACCGAAGGTCTCGCGCTCCTGGGCGTAGGCGACCGCGTGGTCGAGCGCGCCCTGGGCCAGGCCGACGGCGACGGCGGCGATGCCGAGCCGTCCGGCGTCGAGCCCGGCGAGCGCGATCTTCAGGCCCTCGCCCTCCGAGCCGAGCAGCCGGTCGGCGGAGACGCGGACGTCGTCGAAGCGCATGGTCGCGGTGGCCGAGCCGGTCAGGCCCATCTTGTGCTCCGGCGGGTCGGCGACCAGGCCGTCGGCGTCCGCCGGGACGAGGAAGCAGGAGATGTCGCCCCGGCCGTCGCCGGTGCGCGCTATCACCTTGTAGAAGTCGGCGTGCCCGCCGTGCGTGGTCCAGGCCTTCGCGCCGGAGATGACGTACTCGTCGCCGTCGCGCCGGGCGCGGGTCCGCATCGCGGCCGGGTCGGAGCCGGCGTGGGGCTCGGAGAGGCAGTAGGCGCCGAGCAGTTCCCCGCTCAGCATGTCCGGGAGCCAGCGCCGCCGCTGCTCCTCGGTGCCCGCGGTCGCCAGGCCGAAGCAGGAGAGGGCGTGGACCGAGACGCCGACGCCGACGCTCGCCCAGATCGCGCCGATCTCCTCCAGGACCTGGAGGTAGACCTCGTAGGGCTGGCCGCCCCCGCCGTACTCCTCGCCATAGGGGAGGCCGAGCAGGCTGGCCCGGCCGAGGGTGCGGAAGACCTCGCGCGGGAAGGTCTCGGTGCGCTCGGCGTCGGCCACGAGGGGGGCGAGCTCGCGCGTGGTGAGGTCGCGGACCAGGCCGATCAGGTCGACGGCCTCGTCGGTGGGCAGCAGGCGAGTGGCGGGCATGAGTACCAGAATACGCCAATTGGTACTGATACCGTCATCCCCGTGCCCCCGCCGCGCCACCAGTTGCTCGACGAGCTGATCGAGCTGTTCCTCGCCGAGGGGTTCCTGGAGTTCGGGATCGGCGACCTCGCCGCCCGGCTGCGCTGCTCGCGGACGACGATCTACCAGGTCGCCCAGAGCAAGGAGCAGGTCGTGCTCGCCGCCGTCCGCGGCTTCTTCCGCCGCGCCGCCGAGCGGATCGAGGCCCAGGTCGCGGCCGAGCCCGACCCGGGAGCGCGGCTCGCGGTCTACCTCACCGCGGTCGCCGCCGAGCTGGCGCCGGCGTCCGAGCGGTTCTACGCCGACCTCCAGGCCTACGCGCCGGCGGCGAGCATCTACGAGGAGAACACCCGGCTGGCCGCGCAGCGCGTGCAGGACCTCGTCACCGCGGGAGTGGCGGCCGGGTCGCTGCGGCCGGTCGACGCGACGTTCGTCGGGGCCGCGGTCGCCCAGGTGATGACCGCGATCCAGGGCGGGCGGATCGCCGCCGTATCGGGGCTGCCGGACGCCGCGGCCTACCGGGCGCTCGCCGACCTGGTCGTGCACGGTGTGGGCGGGACCACTCGCTGAAACCCCACTGCGGTGCCCGGTCGCCTGACAGAGTGCAGGCCATGAGCAACCTCCCCGAGTCCCTGGCTGGCACGACCGTCGCCGTCCTCGGTGGCACCGGACCGCAGGGGCGTGGCCTCGCCCGGCGCTTCGCCGCGGCCGGCGTCCCGGTGGTGATCGGCAGCCGCAGCGCGGAGCGGGCCGCGGACACCGCCGCGGAACTGGCGGAGGCGACCGGGGCCGAGGTGTCCGGCGCCGACAACGCGGGCGCTGCCGCGGCCGGGGACATCGTGGTGGTCGCCGTACCGTGGGACGGCCACGGCGAGCTGCTCGCCTCGCTGAGGTCCGAGCTCGCCGGGAAGGTCGTCGTCGACTGCGTCAACCCGCTCGGCTTCGACAAGCAGGGCGCCTACGCGCTGGCGGTCGAGGAGGGCTCGGCCGCGCAGCAGGCGCAGGCGATCCTGACGGACTCCACGGTGGTGGGCGCGTTCCACAACGTCAGCGCCGTGCTGCTCGAGGACCCCTCGGTCGACTCCGTCGACACCGACGTGCTGGTGCTCGGCGACGTGCGCGAGGCCACCGACCTCGTGCAGGACCTGAGCGGCGTGATCCCGGGCGTGCGCGGCATCTACGGCGGCCGGCTGCGCAACGCCCACCAGGTCGAGGCGCTGACCGCGAACCTGATCTCGGTCAACCGCCGCTACAAGGCGCACGCCGGCGTCCGGATCACGGATGTCTGACCTCGGTGTGCCGGAGATCACCCCGCCGAAGGCGTCTTGACCCGCAAGATAGTTCGCAGTTCGCCGCTGTGACGGGTAATCTTTTCGGGCGGGAGTAGTCCCCAACCTCATACGTCTGACCGACGCGGTCGTCGTGCACCCCCCGGTGCGCGGCGGCCGTGTCGCATGTCTGCGCACGCGCGCCGGAAGGAGTGAACATGAGCCTCGACCTCACCACCGCCGTTGGACTGGCCGGCACCTTGCTGGCGGCCGCCTACACTGTCCCGCAGTTCCGCAAGCTGCGTGGGATGACGACGGCGGCCGGCGTCAGCATCGCCGCGCTGGCGAACTCGACGATCAGCGGCATCGCCTGGACCGTCTTCGGCATCCTCGAGCGCGAGCTCTGGGTCGCCCTCCCCGCGCTGGTCGCGGTGCCCGCCACCGTCGGCGCACTCGTGATCGCCTGGTTCCGGGGCGGCTCGCGCGCCCGGCTCTGGCTGCCGGTCGTCTGGCTGTTCGTGGTCTCGGCCGCGGGCCTCTCGGCCTTCTGGGTCGGCCCGGTCGTCGCGACCGTCGTGCTCGGCTGCTCGGTCGCGCTGCTGGTCACCCCCGCCGCGATGACCGCATGGCGCAGCCACGACGTGTCGGCCATCGCCGCCTCGGCCTGGGCGCTGCTGATCGTGGACGCCCTGCTCGCCGGCGCGTACGGCCTCCTCGCCGACATCGACGCGAACCTGATCTACGCCGCCGTCGCCACCATCGGCTCGCTGGCCATCCTCCTGCGCATCGGCATCCCCGCCCACGTGCACGCCCGGATCGTCCGCCTCCCCGACGGCATGGACCCCGAGATCACCTGCGGCGAGCTGGAGCTGGCTGCCTGAGGCCTGCCTCTTTCGGGGTAGTCCCTGACGTTCCGGGGGTCGACACGCCGTCGGCACCCCTCGTTCGTCGGGGACTACCGTGATGGCGGCGTTCGGATGAGGGCCGCCACAGCCGCTCACCGAGTTGGACCGATCTGACAGTCTTCGGGCATGGGATTCCCGGGGGGAGCGGCCGCCAAGCGAGTCGTCCTGGAGGTCGTGGGGTGGGTGCTGGTCGTGGCCGGGATCGCGGCGCTGGTGCTGCCCGGGCCGGGGCTGCTGATGCTGGCGGCCGGGCTCGTGGTCCTCTCGCAGGAGTACGAGTGGGCCGAGCGCCGCGTGGAGCCGATCAAGAAGAAGGCCCTCCGCGGAGCCGCGGAGAGCGTGGAGACGACGCTCCGGGTCACGCTGTCGACGCTGTTCGCCGTCGGGCTGATCACGTGCGGCGTGCTGTGGATCGTGGGGCCCGACATGCCGGGCTGGTGGCCGTTCCCCGCGTGGAGCTGGCTGCCGGGCGGCTCCGCGACCGGGATCACCCAGGTGCTGTCCGGACTGCTCGCGCTCGGGCTGATCGTCTACAGCTACCGGCGCTTCCGGGTCCGGCACGAGCCCGTCCCCGAGTAGCCACCCCCAACGGCGGCTACCCGGGGATCCGGGCTCAGGCTGCTCGACCCACGCGGGGCAGGTCGCAGACCGGCAGCGGCAGGCCGAGGTCGCAGACCGGGTCGAGGACCGGGCCCGGGTCCGGGGCGCTCCCGCCGCCGGTCGCCGCGTCGCAGATCTCCTGCGAGGCCGGCGTCGCACAGCGGCTGGATCGGGCTCTCGCCACCCGGGCCGGGCGGGTTCGTCGCGGCGTCGCAGATCGGCTGCGGCAGGCCGTTGTCGCAGAGGGCCTGGATCGGGCTGTCGCCACCGGCCGCCGGCGTCGACAGCGTGGCGAGCGCCTCGCAGATCTCCTGCGGCAGGCCGGCGTCACAGGCCGGCTGGAGGTCGTTCTCCGGCTCGCTCGGGGCCTGGTTGTTCCGGCACTGGCGCAGCTTCTTCTTGGCCTTCTTCTTGGCCTTCTTGGCCTTGGCCAGCGACTTCTGCTGGGCGTACCCGGCCTTGGCCGCCACGGTCGTCTGGCTGCTGGTGCCGGTGCTGGTGTGGGCGCCCGCACCGGTACTGACCGCGCCGGCGAACGTCAACGCGAACGCGACGCACCCGGCCAGCACCAGCTTCGCTGCACTTCTCATGGTCATGTCCCTCCTCCTCGGGTGGGGAGGTGCCCACGCCGAAGTGGCGCCAACCACAGGTCCACACCGGCTCCGTCGCGGTCAGGCGACCGGCGAGCGCCCGACCGTCGCCGTCGCGCGGTGCACCTCCTGTGAGTCTCAGAACCCGATCGGCAGGCCCGCGTAGTTCTCCGCCAGCCCGGCCGCGCCGGCCGCGCTCGTCGCGACCCACTGGAGCTGGGAGCGCTGGAGCTCGCGGTCGAACGGGTCGTCGCTCGCGTGCAGCATCGTGGTCATCCACCACGAGAAGTGGGTGCAGCGCCAGACCCGGCGCAGCGCGGTGTCGGAGTAGGCGTCCGCGAGGGCGGGGTCGCCCTTGAGCAGCGCGGCGAGGGCGGGCGCGAGGAGGGCGACGTCGGCGACCGCGAGGTTGAGACCCTTCGCGCCGGTCGGGGGCACGATGTGCGCGGCGTCGCCGGCGAGGAACAGCCGGCCGTGGCGCATCGGCTGCGACACGTTCGACCGCATCGGCAGCACGCTCCGGTCGGTGATCGCGCCGGTCGCCAGCGACCAGCCGTTCTGGCCGTGGCCGAGCCGGGCCGCGAGCCCGTCCCAGATCCGGTCGTCGGACCAGTCGGCGAGGTCGGTGTCGTTGGGGACCTGGAGGTAGAAGCGCGAGACGGTCGAGGAGCGCATCGAGTGCAGCGCGAACCCGTCCGGGTGCCAGGCGTAGATCAGCTCGTCGGTCGACGGCGCCACGTCGGCCAGGATGCCGAGCCACGAGTAGGGGTAGGTCCGCTCCCACGTCCGGCGTACGCCGGTGGGCACGGCCGCGCGCGACGGCCCGAACGAGCCGTCGGCGCCCACGACCACCTCGGCCTCGAGCCGTCGGGTCGCCCCGGACGCGTCGGTGAACGTCACCGACGGGCGGTCGGTCCCGAGGTCGTGCAGCGCGGTGTCGCGCACCCCGTAGACGATCTCCTGGCCGCGCCGGTGGGCCGCCTCGACGAGGTCCGTCTGCACCTCGGTCTGGCCGTAGACCCACACGGACCGGCCGACGAGGTCCACGAAGTCGAGGTGGTGCCGCTCGCCGAGCCACTGGAGGTAGACCCCGCGGTGCTGGTCGCCCTCGCGGGCGAGCCGGTCACCGAGCCCGACCGCGTGCAGGAGGTCGACCGTCGACTGCTCGAGGATGCCGGCGCGGATCCGGCCCGCGACGTACTCCTCCGAGCGCGTCTCGACCACGACGGACTCGACGCCGTCGGTCGCCAGCAGGTGGGAGAGCAGGACACCGGCGGGGCCGGCGCCGACGATGGCGACCTGCGTGCGCATGCCCGGCAGTCAACGGCCCGGCAGGCGGGCCGGGCCATCAGCTGCTTCCGCTGGACGAAAGCGCGCGCCCGACGCCCCGGGCGGCGACGTGCAGCGCGCCGGTCAGCCGGGCCCGGTCCCTGAGCGAGGGCACGACGATGCCCAGTGAGGCCACGACCTCCTGGTCGCGGCGGATCGGCACCGCGATCGAGCAGGCGCCGAGGCTCATCTCCTCCGTGGTCGTCGCGTGGTCGTCCTTGAGCACTTTGGCGAGCTGGCGGCGCAGCAGGCCCGGCTGGGTGACGGTGTACGGCGTGACCCGGGTCAGGTGGGCGAGCACGTCCTGGACGACCGGCGCCGGCGCGTGGGCGAGCAGCACCTTGCCGACGCCGGTCGCGTGCATCGGCAGCCGCGAGCCGACGCTGCTCACCACCGGCACGGACGCGTGCCCGGCCAGCCGGTCGAGGTAGAGGACCTCGCTGCCGTCGCGCACCGCGAGGTGGACGGTGGCGAGCGTGGCGCCGTACAGGTCGTGGAGGTACGGCGAGGCCAGCTCGCGCAGGCCGGACTGCACGGGTGCCAGCAGGCCGAGGTCCCAGATCCGGCGGCCGACGACGTAGTCGCCCGCCGGCGTCCGGGCGAGCGCGCCCCAGCCGACGAGCTCGCCCACCAGCCGGTGCGCGGTCGGGATCGGCAGCCCGGCCCGGGTCGCGAGCTCGGTCAGCGTGAGGCGGGGATGACGCTCGTCGAAGGCGCCGAGCAGCGCCAGCACGCGCGAGGCGACGGTCGCGCGCGGGGTGGAGGTGTTGCCGGCCATGGCGTCCAGTCTTCCACTGGCCGGAAAGCACGTGTCGTCAACGCCGTGCGCGGCTCCCTACCGTCGAGGCCGTGACCACCAGCTCTGACGCCGCCTCCGGGACGCAGGCCGAGATCTCGTCGGAGATCGAGCGGATCGCCCAGGAGTACGACGCCGGCGGCACGACCGAGACGGCTCCCCGGCTCGACTACCCGCCGTACCGGTCCAGCATCCTGCGGCACCCCACCAAGGATCCGCACCACGGCGATCCCGAGGGCATCGAGCTGTGGTCGCCGGTCTTCGGACAGCGCGATGTCGACCCGCTCGAGGCCGACCTGACCATCCAGCACGGCGGCGAGCCGATCGGCGAGCGGATCGTGCTGACCGGCCGGGTGCTCGACGGCGAGGGCCGCCCGGTGCGCCACCAGCTGGTCGAGGTCTGGCAGGCGAACGCCGGCGGCCGGTACATCCACCAGCGCGACCAGCACCCGGCGCCGCTCGACCCGAACTTCACCGGCGTCGGCCGCTGCCTCACCGACGGCGACGGGTGGTACCGCTTCACCACGATCAAGCCCGGGCCGTACCCCTGGAAGAACCACCGCAACGCCTGGCGTCCCGCGCACGTGCACTTCTCGCTGTTCGGCCGCGAGTTCACCCAGCGGCTGGTGACCCAGATGTACTTCCCCGGCGACCCGCTGTTCGCGCTCGACCCGATCTACCAGGCCATCGTCGACCCGGCCGCCCGCCAGCGGCTCGTGGCGACCTACGACCACGACGTGACCACGCACGAGTGGGCGACCGGCTACCGCTGGGACATCGTCCTGACCGGCAGCCACCGCACCCACTTCGAGGAGGACGAGCAGTGAGCCTGCCCCCGACCCCGGGCCAGACCATCGGCCCGTTCTTCGGCTACGCCCTGCCGTACGCCGGCGGCCCGGAGCTCGTCCCGCCCACCCGGCCGGACGCGGTCCGGCTGCACGGCCGCGTCCTCGACGGCGCGGGCGACCCGGTGCCCGACGCGCTCCTCGAGCTCTGGCAGCTCGCGCCCGACGGCACCGTCCCGCGGTCCCCGGGCTCCCTGCACCGCGACGGGTACACCTTCACCGGGTGGGGCCGGGCCGAGACGGACCGGACCGGGCACTACCAGTTCACGACGCTGCGGCCGGGCGGCGAGGCGCCGTTCTTCGCGCTCACGATCTTCGCCCGCGGGCTGCTCGACCGACTGCACACGCGGGCCTACCTGCCGGGCACCGCGCCCGCGCGGTGGCCGGGCCGGTCCGCGGAGGCCGACGACCGCGGCTTCGTGTTCGATATCCGCCTTCAGGGCGAGGACGAGACCGTCTTCCTGTCGTACGCGCAAGACGCTCTGCCGGTTGAATAGGGCCATGGCGGACCTGTTCTGGCCCGGCGACGAGCGCGCGGGGCAGCACTTCACCGGCGCGGCGTTCCTGCGCGCGATGGTCGAGGTCGAGTCGCAGTGGCTCGGCGACACCCTCGAGGTGCCCGAGCTCGAGCCCGGGCTGGCCGAGGCCGGCGGCAACCCGGTGATCCCGCTCGTGCGGCTGCTGCGCGAGCAGGACGCCCGCGTGCACCGCGGCCTCACCAGCCAGGACGTCGTCGACGCGGCGCTGATGCTGATGGCCGAGGCCGCCGTCGCCGAGCTGCGCGGCCACCTGGCGTCGGTCGTCCGCACCCTGGCCGGGCTCGCCACCGAGCACCGCGACACCCCGATGGTCGCCCGGACGCTCACCCAGCACGCCGTGCCCACGACCTTCGGCTTCCGGGTCGCCGTCTGGCTGACCGCGGTCCTCGACGCGGACGGCGACCTCGCCCGCCTGGCCTTCCCGGGCCAGGTCGGCGGCGCCGCCGGCACCCGCGCCGCGATCGTCGAGCTCGGCCGTGAGATCCCGCTCGGCGTCCCGCGCTGGCACACGACCCGTGCGCCGGTGACCCGGCTGGGCGACGCGCTCGCCGGCTGCACCGACGCCTGCGCACGGATCGCGAACGACGTCGTGACCATGTCGCGCCCCGAGATCGGTGAGCTCGCCGAGGGCTCGGGTGGCGGCTCGTCCACGATGCCCCACAAGGCGAACCCCGTCCTGTCCGTGCTCGTCCGGCGGGCCGCGCTGACGACGCCCCAGCTCGCCGCGACGCTGCACCTGGCGGCCGCCCAGCAGGTCGACGACCGGGCCGACGGCGGCTGGCACGCGGAGTGGGCGACGCTGCGCGACCTGGTCCGCCGCACGCTGGTCGCCGCGTCGCAGACCGCCGACCTCGTCGCCGGGCTGCGCGTCGACACCGGCCGGATGGCCGCGACGCTCGCCGCGGCCGGCGACAGCGCGCTCGCCGAGCAGCGCAGCATGACCGACCACCCCGCGCCGACGTACCTCGGCGACGCCACGGCCTGGGTCGACGAGGTCGTCGCCCGCGCCGAGCAGAGTCTGGGCCCGACCCTGGAGGAGACACCGTGACCCCCGGCATCACCGCCGTCCGGATGACGGCCGCCCGCGACCGCTCCGAGCTGCCCCTGCTGGTGCTCGGGCCCTCGCTCGGCACGTCCGCGGCCACGCTGTGGACCGCCTGTGCCGCCGGCCTGACCGACGCCTTCGACGTCGTGGCGTGGGACCTCCCCGGCCACGGCCACAACCGGGCGGTGCCCGAGGAGCCGTTCACGATGCCCGAGCTCGCCGCTGGCGTGCTGGCGGTCGTCGACGACCTGCTCACCGAGCGCGGCGAGCCCCGCGCGCCGTTCTTCTACGCCGGCGACTCCGTCGGCGGCGCCGTCGGGCTCCAGCTCCTGCTCGACGCGCCCGACCGGGTCGTCGCGGCCGCCCTCCTCTGCAGCGGTGCCCGGATCGGCACCGCGGAGTCGTGGGCCCAGCGGATCGACGCCGTGCGCGCGTCCGGCACGCCGTCGCTCGTCACCGCCTCCGCCGAGCGGTGGTTCGGGCCCGGCTTCCTCGACCGCGAGCCCGAGCGCGGCAGCGCGCTGCTGCACGCCCTCTCCGACGTCGACGACGAGGGCTACGCCCGGGTGTGCGAGGCGCTCGCGGCCTTCGACGTCCGCGAGGAGCTGGGCCGGATCAAGGCTCCGGTGCTCGCCGTCGCCGGTGCCGACGACGTGGCCACCCCGCCCGAGACGCTGCGCGAGGTCGCCGACGGCGTCGCCGACGGGACGTACGTCGAACTGTTCGGTGTCGCGCACCTGGCTCCGGCCGAGGCGCCCGACGAGGTGGCCCGGCTGCTGCGTGAGCACTTCCTCGGCGAGACCCCTCCTCCGCCCGCGCCGTCCGGCTCGGACGGGATGCGGGTCCGCCGCGAGGTGCTCGGCGACGCGCACGTCGACCGGGCGTCGGCCGCCACGACGGACTTCACGCGCGACTTCCAGGAGCTGATCACGGCGTACGCCTGGGGCGAGATCTGGACCCGTCCCGGCCTCGACCGCCGCTCCCGTTCGATGATCACGCTGACCGCGCTCATCGCCCGCGGCCACCACGAGGAGCTGGCGATGCACGTGCGCGCCGCCCTGCGCAACGGACTCACCGTGGAGGAGATCAAGGAGGTGCTGCTGCAGTCCGCGATCTACTGCGGCGTGCCCGACGCCAACACGGCGTTCCGGATCGCGTCCGCGGTGCTGACGGAGGAGGGCCTGCTGTAACGCCGGGTTATTCGCTGTTCCCCCCGGGGTTGCAGCCGGGTGGGAACAGGCACTAACCCGGCGTTACAAGCGCGGCGACGAGCTCGGCCACCCGGCGCACGGCCGGGGAGTCCTCCCCGGCGCGCGTGGCGAGGGCCAGGTCGATCGTCGGAGGGTCACTGAGTGCGACGTAGCTGACGCCCTCCAGGCCCAGGCTGCGCACGGGCTCCGGGACGAGCGCGACGCCGAGCCCGGCCGCGACGAACACCACGAGCGTCGAGGTCTCGGCGACCTCGAGGACCGGGGACGGCTCGAACCCGGCGGCGGCGCAGGCCTCCAGCACCCGGGCGTGCACCGAAGACCGGTGGCCGGACGGGTGCATGACGAACGGCTCCCCGGCCAGCCGGGCCAGCCCGATCCGCCGCCGTCCGGCGAGCGGGTGGTGGGCCGGCAGGACCGCGACCAGGCGCTCGGTCCGGAGCGGGCGGACGTCGAGGCGCCCGTCGTCGGGCGGGCCCGGCCGCAGCAGCGCGAGGTCGTAGGTCCGGTCGGCGAGCCCGGCGACCAGCTGCGGGGAGAGCAGCTCGCCGCGCAGCTCGAGCTCGACGTCGGGGAGCTCGCGCGCCACCTCCCGGGCGACGCGCGGCAGGACGTCGTACGTCGCCGTGCCGATGAACCCGACCGAGACCCGGCCGGCCCGGCCCGTCGCGAGCAGGGCCATGTCGTCGTTCGCGCGCTCGACGTCGCCGAGGACGGTCCGGGCGTGCTCGGCGAAGCGCGCGCCGGCCGCGGTCAGCTCGACCCGCCGCGTCGTGCGGGTGAGGAGGGGGACGCCCAGCTCGCGCTCGAGCTGCTTGACCTGCTGGGAGAGCGCGGGCTGCGCGATGTGCAGGCGCTCGGCGGCGCGGCCGAAGTGCTGCTCCTCGGCGAGCACGGCGAACGAGCGCAGGTGCCGCAGTTCCATGCAGCCAACTTATCAATCAGGTGGGATTCGGTATTGGAATCGATCAACCGATGCGGCCTACGGTGAAGGCATGACTGCTGCCTTCGTGTACGCCGCCGCGCGCACGCCGTTCGGCCGCTTCGGTGGCGCCCTGGCCGAGGTACGGCCCGACGACCTCGCCGCCACCGCGATCACCGGCGTCCTGGCGAAGGCGCCGGACCTCGACCCAGGCCGGGTCGGGGACGTCGTCTGGGGCTGCGCCAACCAGGCCGGCGAGGACAACCGCAACGTCGGCCGGATGGCGGTGCTGCTCGCGGGCCTGCCGGTCGGCGTGCCCGCGACGACCGTGAACCGGCTCTGCGGCTCCTCGCTCGACGCCGCCATCATCGGCTCGCGGACCATCGAGTCCGGCGACGCCGACGTGGTGCTGGTCGGCGGCGTCGAGTCGATGACCCGCGCCCCCTGGGTGCTGCCCAAGCCGTCGCGCGGGTTCCCGGCCGGCAACGTCACCGCGGTCTCGACGACGCTGGGCTGGCGCCTGGTGAACGAGAACATGCCGGAGGAGTGGACGGTCTCGCTCGGCGAGGCCAACGAGATGCTCGGCGAGAAGTTCGCGATCTCCCGGGAGCGGCAGGACGAGTTCGCCGCCCGGTCGCACAACCTCGCGGACGCCGCGTGGGAGGCCGGCTTCTACGACGACCTCGTGGTCCCGGTCAGGATCGGGCAGGGGGACCATGCGCGCGACGAGGGCATCCGGCCCGGCTCGACCGCCGAGAAGCTGGCCGGCCTGAAGCCGTCCTTCCGCAAGGACGGCACGATCACCGCGGCCAACGCGTCCCCGCTCAACGACGGGGCGTCCGCCGTACTGCTCGGGTCCGAGGACGCCGGCCGCTCGATGATCGGCCTCGACCCCGTCGCCCGGATCGCCGGCCGCGGGGTCAGCGCGGTGGAGCCGCCGATGTTCGGCTACGCACCCGTCGAGGCCGCCGACCGCGCCCTCGCCCGCGCCGGCATCACGTGGGCCGACGTCGGCGCCGTCGAGCTCAACGAGGCGTTCGCGATGCAGTCGCTCGCGTGCGTCGACGCGTGGGCCGGAAGTGGGCTGAGAGACCCGGAGATCGTGAACGCCAAGGGCGGCGCGATCGCGATCGGCCACCCGCTCGGCGCGTCCGGCGGCCGGATCCTCGGCACGCTCGCCGCGCGGCTCCAGGAGTCCGGAGACCGGTACGGTGTGGCCGCGATCTGCATCGGCGTCGGCCAGGCGCTCGCCGTCGTGCTGGAGAACGTGTCGTGAGCGCGGTCGTCTGCGACACCACCGCCGAGGCGGTCGCCGGGATCGAGGACGGCGCCACGGTGCTGGTCAGCGGCTTCGGCCTGGCCGGCATGCCGGTCGAGCTCGTCGACGCGCTCATCGACCAGGGCGCCACCGACCTGACCGTGGTCTCCAACAACGCCGGCAACGGCGACACCGGGCTCGCGGCGCTGCTCGCGAAGGGCCGCGTGCGCAAGGTCGTCTGCTCGTTCCCGCGACAGAAGGACTCGTGGGTCTTCGACGGGCTCTACCGCGAGGGCAAGATCGAGCTCGAGCTCGTGCCGCAGGGCAACCTGGTCGAGCGGATGCGCGCCGCCGGCGCCGGGATCGGCGCGTTCTTCTGCCCCACCGGAGTCGGCACGCCCCTCGCGGAGGGCAAGGAGAAGCGGGAGATCGACGGCCGCACCTACGTGCTCGAGTACCCGATCCGCGGCGACGTCGCGCTCGTCGGCGCCCACCGCGCCGACCGGATGGGCAACGTCGTGTACCGCAAGACCGCACGCAACTTCGGCCCGGTGATGGCGACCGCCGCGACCACCACGATCGTGCAGGTGCGCGAGGTCGTCGAGACCGGCGAGATCGACCCCGAGGTGGTCGTGACGCCGGGCATCTACGTGGACCGCGTCGTCGAGGTGGGGGTGGCGGTATGAGCCTCAGCAAGGACGAGATGGCCGCGCGGGTCGCGCAGGACGTCCCGCGCGGTGCCTTCGTCAACCTCGGGATCGGCCAGCCCACGCTGGTCGCCGACCACCTCGACGCGGACTCCGGCGTCGTGCTGCACACCGAGAACGGCATGCTCAACATGGGTCGGGCGGCCGTGGGCGACGAGGTCGACGGCGACCTGATCAACGCCGGCAAGGTCCCGGTCGTCGAGCCACCGGGTGCGGCGTACTTCCACTCCGCAGACTCGTTCGCGATGATGCGGGGCAGCCACCTCGACGTGTGCGTGCTGGGCGCGTTCCAGGTCAGCGCCGGCGGCGACATCGCCAACTGGCACACCGGCGCGCCCGACGCCATCCCCGCCGTCGGTGGCGCGATGGACCTCGCGATCGGGGCCAAGCAGGTCTTCGTGCTGATGACGCTCTTCGACAAGGACGGCGCGCCCAAGCTGGTGCCCGAGTGCACCTACCCGCTGACCGGCGTCGGCTGCGTGTCGCGCGTCTACACCGACCTCGCGGTGTTCGAGGTCGGGCCGGACGGCGTCGTGGTCGTCGAGACCTTCGGGACGACGCGCGAGGAGCTGGCCGAACGGCTCGACGTGCCGCTGCGACCGATTTCGCCCACGTGAGGGATGTCGCCGGCGGTGTCCGTCGCTAGCGTCGCGACATTCCGCCTGCCGCGCTCGGGACGTCCTGACTGAGCCTCCGCGCCCCTGTCGCCCCGGCCGCGACAGCGCCGAGCAGCGAGGAGGATTCCCCATGAGCGCCCAGCTGGACACGTTGCGCGAGTCGGTCCGGGGGACCGTCATCGGCCCGGACGACGCCGGGTACGACGAGGCACGTGCGGTCTACAACGCCATGATCGACCGGCGACCCGCCGTCGTGGTCCGAGCCGTCAACGCCGGCGACGTGATGACCGCCGTGCGGTTCGCCGCCGACCATGGGCTGACGGTCGCTGTCCGCGGAGGCGCCCACAGCGTCCCCGGCTTCGGGACCGCGGACGACGCCGTCGTGGTGGACCTCTCGGCGATGCGCGGAGGCCGGGTGGATCCGGCCGCGCGCACCGTGCGGGTCGGCGGCGGCGCGACGTGGGGCGACCTCAACGCGATGACCTACCCCTTCGGCCTGGCGACGACCGGGGGCATCATCTCGACCACCGGCGTCGGTGGTCTCACGCTCGGGGGCGGCATCGGCTACCTCACGCGCGGCCTCGGCCTGTCGCTCGACAACCTCATGTCGGCTGACGTCGTCACGGCGGACGGAACGTTCCACCAGGCCAGCGAGGACGAGGACGAGGACCTGTTCTGGGCCATCCGCGGCGGCGGTGGCAACTTCGGCGTCGTCACCTCCTTCGAGTTCCACCTGAGCCCGGTTCGGGACATCTACGGCGGGCCCATGTTCTTCGAGCTCGACCGAGCCGGTGACCTGCTGCGGTTCTACCGCGACTTCATCGTGGACGCCCCCGTCGAGCTCGGTTGCTTCCCGGCGTACCAGATCGCCCCGCCCCTACCGTTCATCCCGGAGGACCGCCACGGCGAGCCGTTCGTGGCCATGGTGGCGTGCTGGGCCGGGGACCTCGAGGCCGGCGAGAAGGCGCTCCAGCCGATCCGTGACGTGGCTCCGCGGGTGGCCGAGATGGTTGGCCCGATGCCCTACCCGGCGCTCAACAGCGCCTTCGACGGGCTCGTCCCCCCGGGGCTGCACCACTACTGGAAGGCCAACTTCGTCAAGGAGCTGACCGACGACGCGATCGCGGCACATCTGGAGCACGGCCCGAGGCTGCCGGCCCTGAACTCGACCATGCACATCTACCCGATCAACGGGGCCTGCCACCGCGTCGCCCCGGACGCGACAGCGTTCGCCCACCGCGACGCGACCTTCGCGACCGTGATCGCCGGGATGTGGCCACCCGACCAGGTGGACGACGAGGTGGCTACGACCTGGGTCAAGGACTACTACGCCGCCACGGCGCCGCACTCCGAAGCCGGTGGCTACATCAACTTCGCGGCCGAGGACGACCAGGACCGGGTCCGCGCGAACTACGGCCCCAGCTACGACCGGCTGCGGCAGATCAAGTCCAAGGTCGACCCTGGGAACATGTTCCGCCACAACCAGAACATCGCGCCTGTCGGGGCCAGCTAGCGCAGTTGCCGGTGCTTGGTGCCGCCGGTGACGGCCTCGGCGGTGCCGACCAGGGCGACGGCGGCCACGACCGACAGCACGAAGCCGAGGATGTTGAGCTCCCAGATCGAGCCGGTGCCGAGCAGCCAGGCGACGGTCCCGCCGATGAGCGAGCCGACCAGGCCCAGGCCCAGGGTGGCGAGGAGCGAGAGGTGCTGGCGGCCCGGCTTGAAGAGCCGGGCCAGCGCTCCGATGATCACGCCGGCGACGAGGAATCCGATCATCGCCCCAGTGTTGCTCGGCGCTCCAACCACGCCGACGACCCGCGGCCTACCGCTCGGCCAGCTCCGTGAGCCGGGCGATGCCGGGCGCGGTGTGCCGGGCGATCCGCTCGACGGCGTCCTCGAGCTCCGGTGTCCGCGGCGTCCCGGGCGGGATGCGGGCCGGGTTGAGGGCGACCCCGTCGGCCCAGCCCTTGATGTCGGGCTCGGCGTTGAAGGCCGCCGACGCGCGGAAGCCCAGCACGTTCATGCGGGCCCAGTCCTCGAGCGAGTTGCCGAACGACGAGGGAGGGCACAGCCGGTTCTTCTCGGCGTCGTCCGTGCGCGTCGCCTCGACGTAGCCGGTCAGCGCGGCCCCGAAGCAGGGGAAGCCGGCCCGGATCGGCTGGAGGGTGATCACGTCCTCCTGCCACACCGGGACGCGGGCCGGCTGCTTGAGCCCGTCGGCCGCGCAGTTGACCACGACCGCGTCCGGCGGCAGGTCGACGGTGCCCCCGTCGAGCTCGATCCGGTCGCGGTGCACCGTGCGGATGTGGCCCAGCCGGACGACGTCCTCGATGCTGCGCAGGAGCTCGAGCTCCCACCGGGCGAGCGTCGGCGCCTTGGCCATCGTCGGCATCACCGACCGGTCGACGCGGTGCATGATTCCGGCGTCCTCGAGCCGCAGGAAGAGCTCGGGCAGCGAGGCTGCCGCCTCGGCCTCGGCCATCGTCGTCGCGACCATGCCGAGGAAGATCGTCGGGTCGGGCTGGATCACGGCGCGGTCGAGCATCCACGGGTCGCGCGGGCGGACCCACCTGATGGCGTCCGGGTCGACGCCATGGGTCAGTAGCCAGACGATGGTGTCGGTCGCGGTCTTGCCCGACCCGACCACGACGTACCGGCTCGGGCTGTGGTCCTGGCGGACCACGTCGTTGACCGGGATCACCGGAGCCCCCTCGGCGACCCCGAAGCGCGGCGGCGACTCGGCCGGGATGTCGGGGGAGAGGTAGCGGCCGTCGACGACCCGGCAGTGCTCGGGCACCGCGAACCGCTCGCCGGAGATCCGCGAGAAGAACGTCCGGTCGCCGGCGTACTCGCACCCGCCGAAGAACTCGACCTTCCCCGACGCGATCATCCGGTCGGTCAGCACGTCGCTGAAGTACGAGGCGATCTTGGGCTGGTCGGCGCGCTCGTGCAGGCCCGTCTCGGGCCCGGTCTCCTGGATCCGGCCGCCGCCGAGCAGCGTCGAGGCGACGCCGTAGAACGTCGAGGACTGGTGCAGTCGGACGAAGGGGTACGCCGCCAGCCAGTGCCCGCCGACGCCGTGGCGCCGGTCGACCAGCGCGACCCGCACGTCGGCGTGGTCGACCAGCGCATCGGTGAACGCCATGCCGATGGCGCCGGCGCCGATGACCAGGTAGTCGACCTCGAGCGTGCGGGTCACATCGGCAGGTTAGGGCACGGCTCCCGATCCGGAATCGCCTGCAACGGGGACTTTCGCATCCGACTCGGCGGCGTTGTCGGCGGCCGCACCCTAGCGCCGATCGTGCTTGATGCGGCGGCGCAGCTGCCAGATGCGGAGGGTGCCGACCAGGGCGGCGAGCGCGATGCCGATGACGGCGGCGATGAGCAGGGCCACCGCCAGCGGCGCCGTGCCGTCGACCCACAGGAACGAGATGTGGACGTCGTCGGTGTTCTGCGCGACGAAGACGACGAGCAGCGCCAGGAGCACCGCGGCCGCCACGACCGCGACCCAGGCGCCGCCGGTCCGGGATCGGCGCAGCGGGTCCTTCGGCGGGGGCGGCGGGGTCGGGTCGGTCTCGGCCATGCCGGTCCGTACCCGGGCCCGTCCGGTATCAGTCGGACCGCCTGTCCCCGCTTCACCGTAGGGTGCCCGGCGTGACCCTGCAGATCCACCGAGCCGCGCGCACCGACGTGCTCGCGGACCGGCTCGGGGACCTCCTGGCCGCGCCGCTCGACGACCCGTTCGCCGAGGAGGTCGTCGTGGTGCCGGCCAAGGGTGTGGAGCGCTGGCTCACCCAGCGGCTCAGCCACCGGCTCGGCACCGGGCCGCGCGGCGGCGACGGCGTCTGCGCGGGGGTCCGCTTCCTCAACCCGCGGAGCCTGGTCAGCCTGCTGCTCGGCCGCGAGCGCGACGACCCGTGGGATCCCGAGCGGCTGGTGTGGCCGCTGCTGGCGACCATCGACGAGTGCCTCGGGCGGCCCGGGTTCGAGACCCTCACTGCCCACCTCGACGGCGAGATGCGGCGCAACCGCCGCTACTCCGTCGCGATCCGGCTGGCCCATCTGTTCGCGTCGTACGGCGTGCAGCGTCCCTCGCTCCTGGCCGGCTGGCGCGAGGGCGACGACGGCGATCTGCCGGAGGACCTGCGCTGGCAGGCCGAGCTCTGGCGCCGGCTGCTGCCGCAGGTCGGTGCGCCGCCGCCGGACGTCCGCCACGCCGAGACCTGCGCGGCCCTGCAGGCGGGCGGCGCGGACCTGCCGCTCCCCGCGCGGCTGAGCCTCTTCGGCCATACCCGCATCCCGGTCACCGAGGTCGGGCTGCTGCGGGCGCTCGGCGAGCACCGCGACGTGCACCTGTTCCTGCCCCAGCCGTCCCCGGCGCTGTGGGACGACCTGGCCGGCCTGGGCGGCGTGGTCCCGCGCGAGGAGGACGACTCGACCGAGCGGGTCGGACACCCGCTGCTGGCCTCGCTCGGCCGCGACGCCCGCGAGCTGCTGCGGGTCCTCGACGGCATCCCGGCCGAGGTCGTCGCCACCCCGCCCTCGGACCAGGGGAGGATGCTGGGCTGGCTCCAGCACGACCTGCGCGCCAACCACGCCCCGTCGTACGACGAGCGCGCCGATCGCCACCTCGCCGACGGCGACCGCAGCCTCCAGGTGCACGCGTGCCACGGCCCGGCCCGGCAGGTCGACGTGCTCCGCGAGGTGCTGGTCGGGATGCTCGAGGACGACCCGACCCTCGAGCCGCGCGACATCCTCGTGATGTGCCCGGACATCGAGACCTATGCGCCGCTGATCTCGGCCGGCTTCGGGCTCGCGACCGCCGACGGCCACCCCGCGCACCGGTTGCGGGTGAAGCTCGCCGACCGCGCGCTCTCCAGCACCAACCCGCTGCTCGCGGTCGCGGGTGACCTGCTCGAGCTCGCGGGAGGACGGGTCACCGCGTCCGCCGTGCTCGACCTCGCCGCGACCGACCCGGTCCGCCTGCGGTTCGGGTTCACCGACGACGATCTCGACCGGGTGTCGCGCTGGGTGTCGCGCGCCGGCGTCCGGTGGGGCCTCGACGACGCGTCGCGGGCGGCGTTCCGGATGGAGCGGTTCCCGCACAACACCTGGCGCACCGGCCTCGACCGGATCCTGCTCGGCGTCGCGATGAGCGGCGACGACCACCGCCACCTGGGCCGCGGGCTGCCGCTCGACGACGTCGGCAGCAGCGAGATCGACCTCGCCGGCCGGCTGGCCGAGCTGGTCGAGCGGCTCGATCGCACGCTGACCGCGCTGGCCGGCGCGCAGACCGTGGCGGACTGGACGACCGGGCTGCGCGACGGCGTCCGCTCCCTCACCGACGTCGCGAGCGACGACGCGTGGCAGCTGCCGCAGTTCGAGCGCGAGCTCGCCCGCGCGGCGGCGTCCTCGCACGACGGCGGCCTCGAGCTGCGGCTCTCCGACGTCCGCGCGATGCTCCAGTCCCGGCTGGCCGGACGGCCCACCCGCGCCAACTTCCGCACCGGCGGCCTGACCGTCGCCACCATGGTCCCGATGCGCTCGGTGCCGCACCGGGTGGTCTGCCTGGTCGGCCTCGACGACGGTGTGTTCCCGCGCGCGGGTGTGGCCGACGGCGACGACGTGCTCGCCCGGCACCCGCTGACCGGCGAGCGCGACGCGCGCAGCGAGGACCGACAGCTCCTGCTCGACGCCGTGCTCGCCGCGACCGAGCACCTCGTCATCACCTATACCGGTGCCAACGAGCAGTCCGGCGCGCCCCGCCCGCCCGCCGTGCCCCTCGGCGAGATCCTCGACGCCGCCGACCGCACCACCGCCGAGCCCGTGCGCGACCGAGTACTGACGCACCACCCGCTCCAGCCGTACGACGCGCGCAACTTCCTCAGCGCGGGCCCGTTCAGCTTCGACACCGCCGCGCTGGCCGGCGCGCGCTCGGCGTGGGGAGTCCGCCACGAGCCGCCGCCGCTGCTCGACGGGCCGCTGCCGCCCGGCGCCCGCGACGACGTGTCGCTCCAGGACCTCCGCGACTTCCTCGGGCACCCGGTCCGCGCCTTCCTGCGTGGCCGGCTCGACGTCGCGACGCCGTTCGAGCCCGACGACCTCGCCGACGCGATCCCGGTGACGCTGGACAGCCTGGAGAAGTGGCAGATCGGCGATCGGCTGCTCCGCGAGCTGCTCGCCGGGCAGGACCCGGTCGCGGTGATGACCGCCGAGCAGCTCGCCGGCACGCTGCCGCCGGGCGGGCTCGGCACCACCGCGCTCAACGAGGTCGTCGAGGAGTGCCAGCGGCTCTGGTCGCGCACCGCCGACCTGCGCGACGGCGACCGCCGCTCGGTCGACGTCGACGTGGACCTCGGCGACGGCCGCCGGCTGACCGGCACCGTGCCCGGCGTCTACGGCAGCCGGGTCGTCAGCCTCGGCTACTCCCGCCTCAACGCCCGTCAGCGGCTGCATGCGTGGGTCGACCTGCTCGCGCTGTCCGCGACCTACCCCGACCAGCATTGGACCGCCCACGCCGTCGGCAAGGACCGCGCCGGCCCGAAGCGCGCCCTCAGCGGTCCGCTCGACCACCGCGCCGTCGACTGGCTGCGCCGGCTGGTCGACCTCCGCGACCGCGGCCTGTGCGCCCCGCTGCCGGTCCCGGTGAAGACCGGGCTGGCCTGGGCCGAGGCCCACGCGCGCGAGCTGATGGGCCAGGACACCCCGCCGGTCGAGGCCGCGCGCCGGGAGTGGGAGACCGACCCCCACCACCAGTTCGGCATCACCGGAGAGGACGCAGACCCCTACCACCACCGGGTCTTCGGCGTCGGCGCACCCGTGGAGGCGCTGGTCGGCGCGGGCCTCGGCGACGCCGCCTGGACGATCTGGGAGCCGCTGCTCACCGGCGCCGAGAGGGTCGGCCCCCTATGAGCCCCTTCTCGATCACCGACCCGCTGCCCACGGGCACGGTGCTGCTCGAGGCCAGCGCCGGCACCGGCAAGACCTGGACCATCGGCGCGCTCGTGACCCGGTACGTCGCCGAGGGCGTCGCGCGGCTCGAGCAGATGCTCGTGGTGACGTTCGGCCGGGCGGCCAGCCAGGAGCTGCGCGAACGCGTGCGCGCGCAGCTGGTCGAGGCCGAGCGCGTGCTGAGCGACGAGCCCGCCGCCGCCGACGTCGGCGACTCCGACCTGGTCACGCTGCTGCGCTCGTGGGACGAGCCGCAGCGGCGGCGGGGTCATCGTCGGGTGACCGAGGCGCTGGCCGGGTTCGACGGCGCGACCATCGCGACCACCCACCAGTTCTGCTCGATGGTGCTCGACTCCCTCGGCGTCGCGGGCGACACCGACTCCCGCGCGCGGCTGGTCGAGGACCTCGACGACCTCGTCAAGGAGACCGTCGACGACCTCTACCTCCGGGCGTTCGCCTTCGGCGCCGAGGAGCCGGTGTTCAGCCACGCCGAGGCCCTGGCGATCGCCCGCGCGGCCGTGGGCGACCCACAGGCCGCGCTCGAGCCCGCCGACGAGGACCGCGCCACCGTGCCCGGCCGCAAGGTCAGCTTCGCGCGCACGATCCGCGACGAGCTCGAGCGCCGCAAGCGCCGCCTCGGGATCCTGTCCTACGACGACCTGCTCTCCCAGCTCGCCGACGCGCTGGTGGACGAGGACGGCGCGGCCGCCCAGCGGATGCGCGCGCGGTGGAGCATCGTGCTCGTCGACGAGTTCCAGGACACCGACCCGGTGCAGTGGCAGGTGCTCGACCGGGCGTTCTCCGGCCACGCCACGATGGTGCTCATCGGCGACCCGAAGCAGGCGATCTACGCCTTCCGCGGCGGCGACGTCACCACCTACCTCGCCGCCGCCGAGACCGCGACCACCCAGCAGACGCTGTCGGTCAACTGGCGCAGCGACGGCCCGCTCCTGGACGCCTTCCAGACCCTGATGGCCGGTGCCGCGCTCGGCGACGACCGGATCGTCGTGCGCGACGTCGAGGCCCACCACGGCGAGAGCCGCCTGTCCGGCGGCGCCCCTCCGTTCCGGCTGCGGGTCGTGCGCCGCGAGACCTTCGGCCGCCGGGGCGGCAGCACCCTCGCCGTCGGCCAGGTCCGGCCGCACGTCGCCAAGGACCTGGCCCTCGACGTACGCCGCCTGCTCGCGTCCGGCACGACCTTCTGCGGCGAGCCGGTCCGGCCGCGCGACATCGCCGTCATCGCCTACCGCCACGCCGACCTGGCGACCGTCCGGGAGGCGCTGCTCGAGGTCGGGGTCCCGGCGGTGATCGCCGGCGGCGGCAGCGTGTTCGCGACACCGGCCGCGATCGAGTGGCTGACGCTGCTGGAGGCGCTGGAGCAGCCGCACCGCAGCACCCGCGTGCGGTCGGCCGCGCTCACCTGCTTCTTCGGGCACACCGCCGCCGACCTCGACGCCCGGGGCGACGACCTCACCGACGAGGTCGCGGACACGCTCCGCGGGTGGGTCGAGCTGTTCGCCACCCGCGGGCTCGCCGCGGTGCTCGAGGCCGCGAACGTCGCCGGCCTGCCCGAGCGCGTCCTCGCCGAGGTCGGCGGCGACCGCCGCCTCACCGACCTGCGCCACATCGGTGAGGCGCTGCACGAGGTGACGCTCACCGAGCGGCACGGCCTGCCGTCGCTGCTGACCTGGCTGCGCGAGCAGGTCACCGAGGGGCGCGCCGGCCGCGGCGTCGAGCGCACCCGACGGCTCGACTCCGACGCGGCCGCCGTCCAGCTGGTGACGATCCACGCCAGCAAGGGCCTGGAGTACCCCGTCGTCTACCTCCCCGCCCTCGCCGACCGGTTCGTGCCGAAGCCGACCCGCCCGCTCTTCCACGACGACGAGGGCCGCCGCTGCCTCGACGTCGGCGGGGGCGGCCGGCACTGGGACGACCACTGCCGGCGCTGGGCCGACGAGGAGGCCGGCGAGTGGCTCCGGCTGCTGTACGTGGCGATCACCCGCGCCCAGTCGCAGGTCGTCGCGTGGTGGGCGCCGACCAAGAACGCCGTCGCCTCGCCGCTCCACCGGATGCTGCTGCGCGACGTCCACGCCGCGGACGTGCCGGAGTCGCCGGCCGTCCCCGACGACGACGCGGTGATCGCGCTGTTCTCGGACTGGCGCGACCGCGGCGGTCCGGCGCCGGAGGCCGCGCTGCTGGCCGACCCGGGGGAGGACCCGCCCCGGCCCGCCGTCCCCGACCTGGCCGCCCGCGCGTTCACCCGCGAGGTCGACGCCGAGTGGCGCCGCGCGTCGTACTCCTCCCTCAGCAAGGTCGAGGCCGCCACCGCCCCGGCGGGCGCGGTGACCAGCGAGCCCGAGGTCGTCGGCAAGGACGACGAGCCGCTCGAGCCCGAGGCGGTCGTGGTCCCGCCGGTGGCGGGCGACGTGCCGTCGCCGATGGGCGGGCTGCCGGTGGGCGCGACCTTCGGGTCGCTCGTGCACGCGGTGCTGGAGCACGCCGACCCCGACGCCGCCGACCTGCGCGAGGAGCTGCTCGGGCACATCGACGAGCAGCTCGGCTGGTGGCCGGTCGACCTCGACCGCGAGGAGCTCGCCGACGCGCTGGTCGCGGTCTGCGACTCGCCCCTCGGGCCGCTGGCCGACGGCACCACGCTGCGGCAGGTGCCGCTGCGCGACCGGCTGCGGGAGATGGAGTTCGAGCTGCCGCTCGGCGACGGCCTGCTGCGCGACCTGCGGCCGCTGCTCGAGCGGCACCTCCCGGCCGGCGACCCGGTGCGCGCGTACGCCGACCACCTCGACGGCCCGCTCGGCGACCAGACCCTGCGCGGCTACCTCACCGGCTCGGTCGACGTGGTCCTCCGCGTCCGTTCTGAGCAGGGTCCGCGCTACCTGGTCGTCGACTACAAGACGAACTGGCTCGGGCCGGCCGACGAGCCGCTCACCGCGCACAGCTACGCCCCGGTCGCGCTCGACGCCGCGATGGGCCACTCCGACTACCCGCTCCAGGCGCTGCTGTACGCCGCCGTGCTGCACCGGTTCCTGCGCTGGCGCCAGCCCGGGTACGACCCCGAGCAGCACCTCGGCGGTGTCCTCTATCTCTACCTGCGCGGCATGTGCGGTCCCGAGACGCCGTTGGTCGACGGCGCCCCGTGCGGCGTCTTCGCCTGGCAGCCGCCCGTGGCGCTGGTCGAGGAGCTCTCCGACCTCCTGGACGGAGGTGCCCGATGAGCACCCCACGAAACCGCGGGCTTCCCCCGCTTCGCTCCTCCAGCCCGCGCTTCCGAGGGGACCCCGCATGACGGAGCTGTTCGAGCCGGTCGACGACCACGACTGGCGGCTCGCCGCCGGCGCGACCGGGCTGCTGGCCACCTTCAACGCCGCCGGCGTGCTGACCTCCTCCGACGTGCACGTGGCCACCCGCATCGGCGCCCTCGGCGGCGAGGACGACGAGCGGATGCTGCTCGCGGTCGCGCTCACCGTGCGCGCGGTCCGGCGCGGCTCGGTCTGCCTCGACCTCGCGACCGTCAGCGCGACCGCGCCCGACCTGCCGTGGCCCAACGAGTGGCCGGTCGCGGACTCCCCGCTCGTGCACGCCGGGGCCGTGCGGTGGGAGCACGGGCTGCTCTACCTCGACCGGTACCACCGGCTCGAGTCGCAGGTCCACGACGACCTGGCCGCCCGGCTCACGCTCGCCCCGCCGGCCGTCGACGAGGCCCGGCTGGAGGCGGCGCTGGCGAGGGTGCAGGGCCCCCACTTCAGCCCCGAGCAGGAGGCGGCGGTCGTGGCAGCCGTGCGGCGGCGTACCACGATCCTGACGGGAGGCCCCGGCACCGGGAAGACGACCACGGTCGCGCGGCTCCTCGCCCTGCTGGCCGACCAGGCCGGCGGCGGGCTGGCCATCGCGCTGGCGGCGCCGACCGGCAAGGCCGCGACGCGGCTCCAGGAGGCCGTCGCCACCGAGCTCGCCGCGGTCGCGGAGTCGTGGCCCGGGGCGCCGTCGCTGGTCGGCCGGCTCGACGGGCTCACGCTCCACCGGCTGCTGGGCTGGCGCCCCGACAACGCGACCCGGTTCCGGCACGACCGCTCCAACCGGCTCAAGTACGACGTCGTCGTGGTCGACGAGTCCTCGATGGTCGAGCTGACGATGATGGGCCGGCTGCTGGAGACGCTGCGGCCGGACTGCCGGCTGGTGCTCGTCGGGGACCCGCAGCAGCTGACCTCGGTCGGTGCCGGCGCGGTGCTCAGCGACCTCGTCGCCGGCTACGAGGGCCGACCCGACTCGCCGGTGTCGGCGCTCTCGACCAACTTCCGCTCCGAGGAGGACATCAAGTCGCTCGCCGGCGCCCTCCGCAGCGGCGACGCCGACGCGGTGGTGCGCGTGCTGCGCGCGACCTCCGACCAGGTCTCGTGGGTGGAGACCTCCGACCAGGACGAGGTCGAGGCCGCGCTGCGGCCCGACTCCGTCGCCGCCGCCCGGGCGATCTGGGCCGCCGCGCGCGACGAGGACGCGGCGACCGCGCTGGCCGAGCTCGACCGCTATCGGCTCCTCTGCGCGCACCGCGAGGGGCCCTACGGCGTACGCCGCTGGAACCACCTCGTCGAGCGCTGGCTCGCCGAGGACCCCGACGTCGAGGTCTACGGCGAGTGGTACGTCGGGCGCCCGCTGCTGGTCACCAGCAACGACTACGCGCTCGACGTCTACAACGGCGAGACCGGCGTGGTCGTGCGGCAGGACCAGCGGCGGCGGGTGTTCGTGGCGGGGTCGGAGCGGCTCAAGGAGTTCGCGCCCGGGCGGCTCGACGCCGTCGAGACCATGCACGCGATGACGATCCACAAGAGCCAGGGCAGCCAGGCCGACCGGGTGACGGTGCTGCTGCCCGACGAGGCGTCGCGGCTGCTCACCCGCGAGCTGTTCTACACCGCCGTCACCCGCGCCCGACGCCACGTGCGCGTGGTCGGGTCGGAGGCCGCCGTCCGCGCGGCGGTCGGCACGCGAGCCGAGCGCGCGACCGGACTCCGGCTCCGTCTCGCTGGGCGATGACCGGAAATACCGCCGCAACCTGGCCCGGCTAGGGTCGAGCACATGCCGTACCTGCTCCGCGTGGAACTGCCCGACGTACCCGGTTCGCTGGGTCGGCTGGCGACTGCGATCGGTATGGCCGGCGGCGACATCGAGGCGATCGAGATCGTCGAGAAGCGCCACGACGGCACCGCCGTCGACGACGTCCTGCTCGAGACGGCGCCCGGCGCGATGCCCGACTCGATCGTCTCTGCGTGCAACGCGCTCGACGGGGTCAGCGTCATCTGGATCAGCCGGTACGCCGCCGGCGGCAACCTCGTCCTCGATCTCGAGGCCGTCGAGGAGCTGACCGCCGACCCCGAGGTCGCGCTCGACCGCCTCATCGACCTGCTGCCCGCGACGTTCCGCGCCGACTGGGGGGCGCGGGTCTCGAAGTCCGACGGCGTCCTCTACGCCACCCACGCCGCCCCGGACGACCTGGAGTGGATCCAGATCGAGCGGGCCGAGCACCTCCAGACCGACGACGAGAACGCCGTCCTCATCGGCGCCCGCCTCAACAAGACCGAGTGCGTGTTCATCGGCCGCCGCGGCGGACCGGAGTTCCTCGACTCCGAGGTCGCCCGCCTCGGCCACCTCGTCGGCCTGGCGATGTCGATCTCCCGCACCGCCAAGGCCGTCGCTCCCTGAGGCTCCTCTGGGGTAGTCCCCTGCCGTCACGGTCCCGGCGGCGTGCGGGCTACACCCGCTCGAGCAGGAAGATCGGGATCTCCCGGTCGGTCTTCTCCTGGTATTCGGCGTACGGCGCGTACTGCGCGACCGCGAGCTCCCACCACTCGGCGCGCTCCTCGCCCTCGGCGATGCGCGCGCGGTAGGTGTGCTTCTCGGACTTGTCCTGGAGCTCGACCTCGGGGTGGTCGATGAAGTTCTGGTACCAGGCGGGGTTGTCCGGCGTCCCGCCCTTCGACGCGACCGCGGCGTAGACGCCGTCCTTCTCGACCCGCATGACCGGGTTCTTGCGGAGCTTGCCGGACTTCGCGCCCTTCGACGTGATCACGACGATCGGCCACTCCGGCTTGCCCTGGAGGGTGTTGGCCTCCTGGCCGTTCGTGGCCTCGAACTGCTCCACCTGCTCGCGCACCCAGTCGCTCGGGCTGGGCTCGTACTCGCCTTCAAGAGTCATGCCCCCTCAATGCCCGGTCGGGGCGGCGGCATTCCCCGGCGATAGCCTCACGGCATGAGCGCGATCGACGGGGTGTCGGAGATCTTCGACGCCGACGACTGGGACCTGGTGCCCGGCTTCGAGGACCTGACCGACCTGACCTACCACCGCGCGAAGGCGCACGGCACCGTGCGGGTGGCCTTCGACCGGCCGGACATCCTCAACGCCTTCCGTCCCCACACCGTCGACGAGCTGCTCCGCGTCCTCGAGCACGCCCGCACCACCAGCGACGTCGGTTGCGTGCTGCTCACCGGCAACGGCCCGAGCGCGAAGAACGGCAAGTGGGCCTTCTGCACCGGCGGCGACCAGCGCATCCGCGGCCGCGCCGGTTACCAGTACGCCGAGGGCGAGACCGCCGAGACCGTCGACAAGGCCAAGCTCGCCCGCCTCCACATCCTCGAGGTCCAGCGGCTCATCCGGTTCATGCCCAAGGTCGTCATCTGCGTCGTCCCGGGCTGGACCGCCGGCGGGGGCCACAGCCTGCACGTCGTCTGCGACCTGACCCTCGCCTCCGCCGAGGAGGCGCGCTTCAAGCAGACCGACGCCGACGTCGGCTCGTTCGACGGCGGCTTTGGGTCGGCGTACCTCGCGAAGCAGGTGGGCCAGAAGTACGCCCGCGAGATCTTCTTCCTGGGTCAGGAGTACTCCGCCGAGGACGGCGTGCGGATGGGCACCGTCAACCGCGCCGTGCCGCACGCCGAGCTGGAGAAGGTCGCGCTCGAGTGGGGCCGGCTGATCAACGGCAAGTCGCCGACCGCGCAGCGGATGCTGAAGTACTCCTTCAACCTCCTCGACGACGGCCTGGTCGGCCAGCAGCTCTTCGCCGGCGAGACCACGCGGCTCGCGTACATGACCGACGAGGCCCAGGAGGGCCGCGATCAGTTCCTCGAGAAGCGCGAGCCGGACTGGTCGCCGTACCCCTGGTACTACTGAGCCGACGCGTTTGCGCAGGTCAGAGGGCTGTTAGGGCCTCGTGCGTGGCAGATGCGTGGCAAGAGCGGCCGCCGTGATCTCCGACGCCGCTGCACGAGTGTCGTCTTCGGCCGCCGCACGCTCCAGTCCAACGTGCGATGCTCACTGTTCCTCCCAGGGACGCACCACCCGGGGTCTGCAGTCCAGCACTCCATCCCGGGAGATGACGACCTCGTCGCAGACCACACAGTTCACCTCGACCCGGGTACCCGTTTCCTCGTCGAGAACCAGGGAGACCCGATACGAGGTGCCGCACCGTGCGCAACTCACCGACTCATTGGCGTTCTCAACGCGCATTCGCACGTCCGTGGACGACGTTGACAGCCAGGAAGGGCGTGCGGTCGAGGCGTCGATGCGTGCCAGCGCACTGCCTCCGCAGAACAACGTGATGGGTCCGTCGGCGGAGACGACCACCGCGAGCGCTCCCGGGTGGTCGAAGCTGAACCGCTTGGCTGAGGTGTGTCGTGACCCGCCGTGTTCGGAGGCCACGTCGACCGCTTTGTCGCTGAACTTGAGCTTTGAGGCATAGCGCGCCAGACCGCCGTCGGCATCGACCAAACAGGCTCCGTCTTCGTAGGCGAGCATGTTCCGCAGCAGGACCTGGTCCTCACGTCGAAAGACATTCAGTGCCATTGCTGGCACCGCGCCCTCGTCCGAGGTCCCCTCGAATAGGTCCGCTGCCTCTCCGCTCAGATTGACGACGATCGTCGCGCCGATCCCGTTGGGGCTAAGGCCGTGGTAACAAAGCTCTAGCAGGCGCCCGATCTCGCGCATCCGTTCCAACCGCGAGAGCGAGCCATCGGGCAGCGCGAGCTCGCCCGTCAGGCTGCGGATGACCGATCCCGTCGCCGGACGGAGCGACCAGTCGCCGCCGTCGTTCAACGCGATGCCCGCGCGAGTGCCGATTCGGAGGCGCCCATCGGCAAGCCGTTGAACGGAGACACCCTTCATTCGGGACAGGAAGTCGACAAGGGCCAACTCGTCCTCGACTTCCACGGGGATGATGCCGAGGCGGCCGGTCAGGTCGCGCACCAGCATCGTCGAGGACCCGTCCACCATGGGACGAATGCTCCACACGTCATGATGGACGATCTCGCGTAGGGCTGACTTCTCATCGGCGCCAACTTCACCCAGGTCCGCGACAAGCACACACCCGTACCGTGGGCGCAATCCCTCATGGACAGGTGCGTGGCGTGCATAGATGATCTCTTCCAGCAGGATCGCGTCCACAGTGGCGGCCTCGCCGGCGAGCTTGTCGGGGTATCGCGCGCCCCCGAGGATGGGCACGTCCTCCTGCTCGAGTTCTGCCCGCATGCGCTCACGACGCTGATCGAGTCGCTCGGCGAACCGCTGAGCGACCTCGTTCCTAGCCGACATCGCCGGCCTTGTCGCCGTCCTTATGGCCCTCGCCGAGGTCGCTGTCAGTTGAGGTCATGGCTCCTTGGCCGGTCGCTCTTAGAGGCACTGGCCTGCCGCCCTCGGGTGCAACCGGCCCTGCCCCAGGTGAAGTCGCCGGCTCAGCCAACACCGCGGCTTGCTCGTCGTCGCCAGCGGGCGCGATCTGACGCCGGGACTCAAGACGCTCACGCTCGGCCCGCCTCTCGTCCTCCATGTATGCGTGGCGGAATCTGTGCTCAGGCTCGTCTACGAAGCGCGAGCGTGCACGCGACTGACCGCTGTACCCGGCGTGAGGCTTTGCCTGGTAGGAGTAGGCCGTCATCGTCACCGGGTGGAAGGCCATCTGGGCGACTCGAAGCCCTGGGTACAACACGAGTGGCACGCGACCCGTGTTCTGAAGTTCAAGAGTGAGGTAGCCCTTAAAACCGGCGTCGACCATTCCCGCCGTCGCGTGTACCTGGAGGCCCTGACGAGCCCAAGTGCTGCGCCCCTCAAGTCGGCCGCACAGATCGCCCGGTAGGTGCATGAACTCAAGTGTCAGTGCCAGCAGTAGCTCATCGGGGTGCAGCACGACCCCGTGGCGCTGCCCGGCGGTGAGCCGAAACTCTTCGACGCCGTTCCTCAACAGCTCAGCAGCTGACTCAGGGTCCTCGCCAGGATCCATAGCGCCGAACCGGTAGGGACGCATGGCCTCCCACTCGGTCCCCAGGCGGACGTCGACACTGCTCGTCCCGATTTGGCGATCGTTGATGATCGGGCTGATGACCAGCCGGCTCGGGTGCTCAGGCGGGAGCAACATGCGTCGGATCAGGGCGAGGCTTCCGAGCGGGCTGCTTTCCAGCTCTTGGTAGCGGCCGGCCGCGAGCCGTTCCTGAGCGTCTGTCAGCCCGTGGTTGTCGGCCGGCTCCACCGGCCCCGTGGTCGCCCTCGTCATGCCGTCTCCTGCCCGATGGCCGCGCGCTGCCGTGCATCGCGGCGCTCGCCATCGTCTACCCACCGGTGAACGGCGGCTGACTGGAGCGCACGAGCGAGCCAGGTGTCTCGCTCGACGACGTCGCGCATCGCCTCGTGGATGGTCTTGTCGTCGCGAGGGCCACACAGACTGTCCAGCAACTGCGTCGGATCGCGCTCGCAGTCCTCCAGCCACGCGGCCTCAAGGATCTCCCCGTCAGACAGCGGCCGGTGCACGGCCAGGTTGGTGAGGTCACCCACCTGCTCAGGCGTTAGGGGGGAGGCCGGCGACCGGCCGGCCTGGTCGAGCGCATTGACCATGCCCATGAGACCTTCGACGCTGCGAGCGTGCGAACTCAGTACGGCGGTCGGTGGCTCACCACTGGATATCAGCTGACGGGCCTCACCAACCCGCTCGGGGTCGTTGGTCGACGGCTCGCCTACCAGCTTGAGCGCCTCGGCACGCATCTCGGCGCGGTCTTCCTCTGACGTCGGGTCTGGGGGAGGTGCGGGCGGCTTGGAGCCCGATGTGGGCACAGGCGAGCGCTCGTCCAGACGCCAGACAGACGGCAAGTTGTCGATGAGCGGGGTCGGACCGCCGAGGAGCCGGAGGCGGTCCGCCACCGAGACGCCTCCACCCTGGTGGGTCTTGTACGAAAGCAGGTAGCCCTCGCGGGCCAGTGCGTACGCGTAGGCATCACCGAGTGCACCTTGAGCGATCGCGTCTGCGACGATCTCCTTGAAGCTCGTCAAGTCGGCCTCGCGCCAGCCGCGCTCCTGGGCGATTCGGAGGACGTTCGGGTACACAAGCGCCGCGTCAGGCAGGAAGTAGTGGCCGAGCTCATGGACTGCTAGGGGCCAACGCAAAGGGGTGAGGGTCTCCAGCCAGGGGACGGCGATCGCCGCGGCACTGGGGCCGTCTGCCTGGAGTTGAGTGAAGCGCGTCGCCTCCCATGTCAGCATCCGCGACTCTTGGACGCTGAGGAGTCGGGTGTGTTCGCGACTCATCAACGAGAATCGCATCGAGCGCATTAGCAGGTAGAGCAGGTCTTCGCGGGCGGCCGACCGCCCTGGCAGGTGGGTGGCCACCTCGTAGTGCTGGATGGACAGCAGGTCGAACATGGCGACCGTCGCTGAACTCATCTCCCCGAGCTCGTCCGGAGGCCACTCGCTGGGCTGGTCGCCAAACCCGGCTCGAAGGCCCTCGATATGATCTGCCAGGATCCCCTGCTGCTCGACGAGGAGTTCGCTGACGCGACCTCGGTAGGTCTGGAGCACTGTCCTAGTGCCGGCGTCAGCCGCAGCGCTCGCCTCATCGAGGCCGGCGAGCATGCGGAGGAAGCGCTCACGCACGTCAGCCGCGCTTGAAAGCACGAGGAGCTGCTCGAACATGTGTGGTCCCGGTTGCGATTACTCGGCAGGTTGGCAACCACAATGTTGCCTGCGCTGAGCCCAAATGGCGGGACCTACACGCTTGGTGTTGTCAGGACCTCGTGGGAGTCGTCCAGCGCGGCGCTGATCTCGCCCCGTCCAGCCTCTTGAAGTCGCTGCGCGAGGCGCTTCATCGTGTCTGCCTGCGCCGCCATCTCAGCAGCGTCAAACGCCCCCTCGTCGATCTGCTTCAGGAGCTTCAGGAGAGTCGAGTCGAGGTCCTCTGGAATGTTCAACGCTCCGCGCACGTCGCTCCATAGCCTGCGGGGAACCAGTTGGCTCGTCTCGTACAAGCTCGTGACGTCGGCATGCTCGATCTCCCGGATGAGCATGGCAAGGTCGTGCGCCCGCCGGCGCTGGCCTTGGAGCCGTTCGGGGTCCACGCCTTCTCGCGACAGGCCGTGGAACAGGGCCGCCGCCACGGATGCGTAACTACTCAGGCGAGTGGCCAAAGTAGCGGTCTGCAGGGCTAGCGCACGCTGGCCTGTGCCTACGACCGGTCCGGGTCGGAGAACCTCCGCTTCCATCTTCACCCGCTCCCTCGTCGCCACACGCATTGATCCTCTCGCTGTTCGAGTCCCGCGTCACCCCAGTCTTTAGGATGACGGCAGATCCTCGAGTTGTCGAACATATGTTCGAACAGACCAGCATATCGTGCCAGTTCTGATCTTGGTCTGCGCGTTCTATTGTTCCAATGTTGCCCATCACGCGCCTTGATCTACGCTTAGACGCGCCGAGGGGTTCCGATTTCCATGTCAGTTTCATGCCGCACAAGTTCAGCGCGAACCCTGTGCTGCAAGAGATCGATCCCACCAACAGGAGGTGACGCTCATGGCCAAGTCCGACGGTGGCGTCACCCGCCTCACCCTGATCCCGGATGTACCCAAGCTGAACCAGGAGTTGGGTCTGCCGTGCAAGCGGCCCACTTGCAACAACCTCGCTGAACGAGATCGGGCCGGTAGGCCAACCGACTTCTGTTCTGGGCCGAGCAACTGTCAGGTTACGTATCAGGCCGAGCGGAAGAGGGCGAAACGTCAGCTCGCCGAGGCGGTCGATATCGCGGAACGCTACGAATGGTCGGTGAATCTTCAAGTCGAAAGCGCTGTCAGGAGTGGTGTCCGCTCTCAGCCCCCGACGCAGAAGACTCAGACCGCATCCGCGCCCGCCCCCGTGACGAGCGCGACGCCCAGAGGTCAACCGCAGGCGCCACCTGATGCCGCCCACAACCTCGTGGCGTCGCTGCTCCACGAAGTGGGCCTGGCGCTGGGCGCTCTACAGACGGCCTCACGCCCGGACGCCGATCCGGTGGACTTTCCGCACCGCGCTGCCCGTGCCATCGAGCGACTCGAGCGCGCGCGGGCAAGCGCCTTCGAGGAGCTTGCCGCTCTTGACCCCTAGAGGTTCCAACGGACCAGTCCCCCAATCAGTGGTCTGAGGCTTAGAGGTGTTCCTTAAGCCAGGCGCTCCCCTTCTCGTTGAAGCCCTTCCATGCGGCGACGCCTGAGGACTGCACCACCAACACCTTGTCATTGGCGTCGGTGTGCTCCTTGATTCCGTCGCGCAACTGCACGGCGGAAAGGTTCGTGACAATCACCCACGTGCTCCCGAGGTGATGCCACCAATTCGACTGAGACTTCAAGAACTCGCTCAACGTCGCGTAGTCCTGGCCCGGCCGCTGCAGGTCGTAACTGACTACGTAGGTGTTCATGTGCTGATTGTTGCTCCACCCACCGACAGCTCACCTGTCACCGCGGTGCGACTACATCGCTCGATGTTTCAGCGTGCGCCCGGCGCCTGTCGGATCAGTGCGCACCCGCAATGTCCGGGCTTGCGGGGTGGCTGAGCCTTCTCGACCACGTGACCGACCTCGCGCCGTCCACTTCCTGTGAGATCTGCTTCAAGATCGCAAGTTTGCAGGCCGACCGGGCGGCTGTAGGTCGAGGACGGCAGCAGCCATGCCGGACGCCGCCGCTCGCGTCTTGTCCTCGGCCGTCGGCCAGAGGTGCGCGTACGTGTTCAGCGTGGTCGTCGCCGACGCGTGGCCCATAGCGCGCTGGACGGTGACGACGTCGCAGCCGGCCGCTATCAGGCCGCTGGCGAAGTAGTGCCGCAGGTCGTGCAGCTTGTGTGTGAGGCCGGCATCATTTCGAGTCGAGCGCCAGCGATAGTCGACGAGGTTGTCGTGCCAGGGCTTCCCTCGTTCGTCGAAGAGCCAGCGGTCAGGCATCCCGGTCGGCGTGTGCAGGCGGACGTGCTCGGACAAGATCGCGATCAACTCGTCGGGCAGGAAGATCGTCCGCTCGGACTCGTACTTCGGTCGGCGGACGACGACGGTGATTCCGCCCGCCGCGTCGACGAGGTTCTTCCCGTCGGCGATGTCGGCTGACTTCGCTCGTTGCAGCTGACGGGTGACGCGGAGAGTGCGGCCGAGGAAGTCGACGTCGCTGACCTGGACACCAAGCGCCTCGCCGCGGCGAAGCCCGGCGAAGGCGCACAGGGCGACGTACGCAGTGAAGCCCGGCCGCGACCTCGGTCGATTGGATGGCTCGGCGGCGTTCAACAGCCTCGCGACGTCCGCGTGCGTCGGTATGCGCATCGCTGCCTCGGCCTTCCGCCTGCGCGGCAGGACGACCCCCACTGTTGGGTCGCTGGCTATAAGCCGATCTGCAACCGCCGCGCGGAAGACTCCGCGCACGATTGTGAAGCGCGTGTCGATCGTCGTGGCTGCGAGTCGAGAGGTCATGTTCTTCACCCACGCCTCGACGTGCGAGCGCCGGATCGACCGCAGCTGCATCTCGGCGAACGTCACGCCCGCGGTGGCCAGATCGGCGTTCTCGCGCGTCGACGAGAGCCAGACCTGCCGCGGCGCCCAGTCGGCGTAGAACGCCGCGAACGTGACCTTCCCGGCGGCCGGGTCGATCCAGTCTCCGCGGACGACCTTCGCCTCTTCGGTCGCGATCCAGCGCTTGGCGTCGACCTGCCTCTCGAACGACTTGGTGTGCTGCTTGCCGGCTTCGTCGCGGTACGACCCGCGCCAGGATTGGCGTTCCTTCCAGACCCAGCCCATGGCTGTCTCCTTCCGAGAGATCTTCATGATGCGCCCGTCCGCCGATGGGCGCCGAGCGGTTCAGTGGTGCTGGGGGCGGTTCATCTGCTCGGTGAGCCAGAGGACGACATCGGCCTTCCAGTAGCGGACGTGGCGGCCGACCTTGAAGCTGCGCGGGCCGGCGCCCGTCACGCGCCAGTAGCGCAGGGTGTTCTCGGGGATGCGGAGCAGCGCGGCGGTCTCGTCGAGCGTGAGCATCTCGTCGCCGAGGTTCCTGCGCGGATCGGGGATGGAGGGCTGTGCGGTCATGACGGTTCTCCTCGGTGATTCGACCGGGTGGGTCGCAAGGCGGCGTTTCCACCTCACCCATGAGGTGTGCATGGCATTCCCATCGACGATCAGCGATCATCGAGAGATGTCCTCACGGACAGTCATCGAGGCAGCTCGCCGCGCGGCGGGCCTGTCCCAGCGCCGTCTGGCCGAGATCGCGCGGACCCAGCAGTCGTCGATCTCGGAGTACGAGCGACGCCGCAAGTCCCCGACGCTGGACGTGGTCGAGCGACTCCTCGACTCGGCAGACCACGAGCTGGTCGCCAGACCGATGGTGTTCTGGGACCTCGTCGAGGATGCCGGGGTCGACTCGTTTTGGGTGCCGGACAAGCTGTGGACGGTTCTCTTCCCCAAGTGCTTCGCCAAGGTGAAGGCCCTCAAGTTCCTCTTCCCTCCCGACGCCACGCGCGACTGGAAGCGATTCACCCGGACCTGGGACTTGTCAGTGACGAGCGAGCGCATCGACTACTACGAGCTCGTCCTGCAACACGGCCTCCACAACATGATCGAGGACTCGGTCGACGGAATCCTGCTGATCCAGGCCTGGCCGGACCTGATCTTGCCCGCCGCGGTACGCAGTGCTTGGCAGCCACTCATCGACGCAGCGACCCGGTCCCAGGACGGGAAGCCCATCGATCCCGGTGGTGCGAGCGAGTGGATGGCCGGGGAACTCAAGCTCGGCTGGCCTCTGCCGAAGCGGTGGCGGGGCGCGATTCCGAGTTCGTAGCGCGTCACATCGAGAGCCTGTGGTCGTGGATCGGGGCGACGGCTGGCGGCGGTGGAGCGGGGCGGCGCCGGACAGCCGTGCCGTAGCGATCGATCGCGTCGATCGCCTGGCGTCGAGCGTGGGACGGTCCGAGGTCGGCGCGATCGCGGCTGAAGGCGTCGACCCACTGCTTCCGTGCGTCATCGACGGACTCGGCCACGAGGTGGGCGGTGTTGCTCTCGCGGCCGCGGGTCATGGCGACGTACGCCGCCGCCGCGCCGGTCGTCTCGCTCAGCGCGACGTGGGCGCGGTCGACGGTGTCGCCCTGCGCTCCGTGGATGGTGGTGGCGAAGGCGAGCTCGATGTACTGGTTGGCGTACTTAGCCGGGATCTGTCGCTCTCGACCGCGGCCGCGAAGTGTGAGGCTGCCGTCGTCGCCGATGCCGCTCACGGTCCAGGTCTGGCGGTTTGCGACCTGCAGATTCGGATCGTTGCGGCGGGTGGCGACTCGGTCCCCGACGCCGAGACGCTCTCCGCTGGCGGTTGTGATCGTGCCGCGGTCCTGTTCGCCCGAGTGCAGGTCGCGGATCGCTGCGTTGAGGTCGGCCACCCGCTCGCGACGGTCGGCGATGACGAGATCGCCGGTCGCGCCGACCTCGGCGAGTGCCGCAGTGCGCTCGACGTCCGAAGCGTGGATGGCGATCTGCCCGCGGCGATGCAGCTCGTCGAACACGCTGGCCGGGTCCTCGCCCTTCCGCATGCTCAGACTCAACGCAGCGTAGTCAGGGTCGGTGAACCGGTGCACCTTCTCCAGCGAGACGACGGCTGTGGGGTGTGCCCAGCCGAGGGCGTGGTCGAGTACGCCGCCTCGGCCAACTGCGGGAAGCTGCTGTCGGTCGCCGACGAACGCGACGCGGGCTCCTGTCTCATCAGCGATCGTCAAGAGTGCCCGGGCCGTGTCCTGGTCGAGCATCCCGGCCTCGTCGACGAGGAGCAGATCGCCCGGCCGAAGTTGTGCCGACGGTCCGGGCGTTGCGTGCGGTTCGCGAGTCCATCTGCCGTCCGCATCCCACCGCCAGCCGTGCTGATGGATCAGCCACGCCGCCGAATGCCCGTCGGCACCCGTCTCGGTCGCGGCGACCTCGGCCGCCTTGAGTGTTGGGGTCACCACCATCAGCCGGTGGCCTTGTCGCGCAAGGATCGTCTGGGTCGTGCGCAGCGCAGTGGTCTTCCCGGCGCCGGCCGCGCCCTCGACCACGACGAGCTCACCGTCGCCCGCGAGCGTGCCCACGACCGCAGCTTGAGCTGGGTCGATCCGATCCAGTCCGCGACGGCCGATCCGCACCCGACTCGCGGGCCGCGCTGCACGCCGCGACAGGCGCGTGATGATGTCGCGCTCGACATCGAGCACGTATGGCGACGACAGCGATCGGACGTGCTCCGGTACGCCGTCTCCGGTGAGCAGGCGGGTGCACCGCTCGGCGACTCGGGCAGTGATGTCCTCGGCCAGCTCGATCCGGACCGCCGTGTCGGCGATCAGGCAGGTCTGCGCGAGCAGGATTTCGGTCTTTCCGCGGATGTCGGCCTCGTTCCAGGCTGACGCCTTCGTGCCGAGGACGGAGACGAGCAGGTCTGCAGCTGCGTCGCGGTCGATCCAGGCGGGCTGGGTGCCCCGGAGGGCGACGGCCTCGCCGGGATCGCGATAGCCAAGATCTTGCAGCTCCTGGTTCCACCGCTCGACGAGTTCCCGCCCGTCGAGCGGGACCACCTTGTCGGGACGAGCCTCGGCCCATGCTCGCCTGTCCCACGCTTCGCGGAGCCGCGGTCCCGGCTGGTCACCCAGATGCTCGGCTCGCCACTCAGCCTCGTAGCGGTCGACGTTGCGTCGGATCTGCGAGCTCCTGGCGCTGAAGGCGCCGACGTATGGCGCCAGCTCGCGGATCTCGTTCGTCTCGGGATCGAGGGTCAAGCCATGCGCGGCGAGCGCGGCCCGGAACTCAGGGTCGGTCGCGACCGCCGCATGGCCGATGCCGTTGATCGCCTCGATCGAGTCCCGGAACCCGACCGAGTGGATGCCGCGCCAGCCACCGGCGGCGCAGATGCGGGCGCTGATCTGGAGGTGGAGGTGGCGATGCGGGTCGCCGGCGCGGGAGGTGTAGTGCCGGATAACGGCCGCCTCGATCTTCTCGACCGGCACTTGCACCTGGCGTCCGCGTGGCCCGACACGGGTGGTCGCCTGTGACGCCACCCAGCCGACGATCTCTGTCGCTGCCTTGTCCTGGGCAGCATCCAACGCGGCCGAGATCTCCGGGTGGAGCGCGGCCGCGAGCGACCAGGTCTTGGGTCCGTTGACGGTGACCTCGACGAACCTCAGCGCGCGTTCGTCCTTGAGCAGTCGACCCTTGTTGACGCCGGTGTCGATGTCGATCCCGCCCACCCACTGCTCGTACGTATCGCCGTCCATCGAGCCGACCCGCTCGACGCCGTCGGGTGTCGCGGTCAGACGCTCGGCGACGCCGGTGCCCTCACCGAGGTAGTAGTCGTCGGCGCGTGATCGATCGCGCTCGACGTAGCTGCGGGCAGCCTTCGCGGCGCCGCGGTAAAACTTCACGCCACCGTGCACTCGCGCCACCCCGATCAAGCGTCCGTCGACTACCATCGACAACCACGTATCCGCAGGTCACAGGCCCTTTTCGGCCCCGACTCCTACGATCCTTCGTAGCATGCGTGCCGACTGAAATGGGGGTGTGTTGAGGCGGTAGCGAGGGGGCACGGGGACGAGATTCTGAGAGCCGTGAAGAGTCAATGGTGATCAATGGTTGGGGAGCTGAGGAACGAGGGCGGGTAGGTGGCCGGTGGAGAAAGTCGGTCGGGGCGAGTGGCCGTCGTAAGCGAGAATGCGCGCATGGAAACGGTCACCCTCTGGCGCCCGATGGGCCCCAAGGAACTCGCGCTGGTCGAGGAGTCCGGCTGGCGCGCGTGGCCGCCGAGGCTGCCTGACCAGCCGATCTTCTATCCGGTCCTGAACGAGGACTACGCCGTCCGCATCGCCCGCGACTGGAACGTCAAGGTGAGCGGGGCCGGCTACGCGACGCGCTTCGAGGTCGAGAAGGACTTCCTCGACAGGTACGACGTCCAGCAGGCGGGCGGGCAGACGATCTTGGAGTACTCGATCCCTGCTGAGGATCTCGATGAGTTCAACCGGCACATCGTCGGCCTGATCGAAGTCGTTCGTGAGTTCCGATGACCGACTACGACGTGACGCCAGAACAGGCGTCACACGGCCGAGTGATCCCGGACCGCGACCTGCCGATGGTCGCCGCGCAGTGGTTGGTCGACGGCTATGACTCGCCGCTTCTGCGGGAGATGGCCTCCCTGACATCCAGGCAGGCGCTCGAAGGCGAGGTGCGGCTTACCGACGTCCTGGCCGAGCTCGGCCATCCGATCCGGGAAGTTGATTCGCCTTACGAGCAGTTGCCTTGGCGCGGCCAGTGGGAGGGCATCTGGTGGGCCGTCGATCGGATGGATCGCACCCATCGGCCCTATGCGTCGGCGCAGTACGTCCTCGAGATCATCGGCGACCACGAAGGTCTCTGGGAGCCTGGCGGTGGTGAGGTGCTGATGGCCATGTTGAAAGCCTGGGACGACCACCCCGACCAGCGGTCTGAGACTGATGACCAGATCCGGCGGCATCTTCGGCGGCTTAGTGAGGAGGACGTGCCGCCTCTTGTCGGATAGTCGGGCGCCGAGATGTGCAGCGCGCCTGCAGGAGACGAAGTGACTTGCGTCCGTGGTTACGCTTCAGATGGCTTCGCCACGGCACGCCGCCCTTCGGGTCTGAAGCGTAACCACGGACATCGTTTGCCTATTGGATGCGCGCTTCGCGCCGGTGTATGGTTGCCCACCTGGGCTGGCCGAGAGGCCCTGGTCCAACCTTTAGGCGGGGATATCCCCCGCCACCCTCTTGAGGCGGGTTCTACCCGCCTCAAGTCGTGTCCAGAGGTTCTGCCGTGCGCGAGCTGAGCATCTTCATCGACGAGTCCGGCGACTTCGGCCCGTTCGAGAAGCACGCGCCCTACTACGTGCTGAGCCTTGTCTTCCACGACCAGAGCGACGAAATCGCCGGCCACCTCGACAAGATCCACCATGCGCTCGTCATGCGTGGACTGCCGGAGAACCATGCGATCCACACCGGGCCGCTGATCCGCCGCGAGCAGGACTACCGACTGCTCGATATGCCGTCGCGCCGATCGATCTTCCGAGTGCTCGTCGACTTCGTCCGCACCTGCGACGTCACGCACCACTCGTGGGTGTTCAGCAAGCGCGAACTGGGCGACACCGACAAGCTCGTCAGTGCGATGTCGCGCGAGCTTGGCGAGCTGATCCGCTCGAACTACGGGTTCTTCAACTCCTGGGATCGCATCGTCATCTACTACGACAACGGCCAGAAGGAGATCACCAACCTCGTTAACAGCGTCTTCAACGCTCACCTGAGCGTCGAGGTACGCAAGGTGGTCCCGGCCGACTACAGCCTGTTCCAGGCCGCCGACCTGTGCTGCACGATGGCGCTCCTCCGGCAGAAGATCGAGAGCGGCGGGCTGTCTCCGTCCGAGCGCGGCTTCTTCTCCACGCCCAAGGACAGCGCCGAACGCGCGCTCAAGAAGGGCTACTTCAAGACGCTGGATCGCAAGCGCTTCGGCGCCTGAACCCGCAGGAAACGAAACCCGCTGGCCTGCAGATCGACGATGTGTCAGCCACCATCCGTCGTGGTGCGCCAGACCTGGGGCACGTCAGAGCGCGCGACGCCGCGACGGATGGGTCCGAGCGTCGCGGATCTGTTGCAGTTCGTCGGCCGAGAGCAGGTAGTCGAGCCTGTTGAAGTGCGCTCGATCCCGGCCGTCCATGATCCGGCGGTACTCGGTCAGCATCCGCATGTAGGTGTCCAACATCGGGGAGTGTGAGTTTCCGCCGTCGTGGCTCTTCAGTTGCGGCTGAAGTTCCGTCCAGCGATCGCCGCCGCGCATCTCGAACTCGACATAGTCGGCCATGTGGCCCTCGAGGGAGTCGTTGAAGTCGAACCCCTGGAACTCCAGAGCGCGAGCCAACTCGCCGTCAACCGGCGTTCCCTCGCCCTCGAGGTGTTGAACGCTGTAGGTGAGGATTCGGAACATCTGCAGGATGTCGCTGACCCGCCGGCAGTCGCGCCGTGACAACTCGGTGCGGAACCCGGCCACCTCGTAGGAGTACTCGGAGGTAAACCCAGACTCGAGGATAGTCGCCCGCATCAACTGATACTCGGCGTCTCCATCGACGTCGTTGGCGTCTTCGGGCAGCACTCGCGCCAGGATTCGGTGGAGCAGCGAGAGCACCTGCCGGTCGATGAGCCTCATGGTCTCTGGAGGCGGCTCCTCGCTGTGTCGGCGCTCGTCCGCCGACTCCTGGACCGGAACGACGGCCTCCATGAGCAGGTTGCGCACGTACTCGCTCAGTGTCACGCCCTCGTCGTCCGCCATGTCCCTGAGTTCGTCGCGGACCCGGTCGTCGACCCTGATGTTCAAGACAGCCATCTCAACCTCCCGTAAGACTGTATGACGCCAAGCGTATCACTGTCATACCATCGATCCTAGTAGAGGCGGTCATGAGCGTCGTCGGCGTTTTGTACCGCGCGACCGGATCGCGCCAACCTTGCGACGAAGAGCGGCGACCGGCAACAGATCCGTCGGTTGGTCGGACATGGCGCCTATCGTCAGGTGCGTGTCGGCGGCTAGGGGCGGTCCGGTCTGTTGGTGGTGCGGCAGGGTTGCCGATTCCAGGGAGCACAAATTCAAGCGACGGGACCTCGACCTCGCCATTGGCAAGGGCTCGTGGCACGGCCGGATCGCGGCACATCGACGTCCGGGTGAGGAAGCTTTCAGCTACCCGAACTCCTCCCGCTCGAGCAGCCTGAAGTTCCGGCCGGTCTTATGCAGCAACTGCAATTCGGAGCGGAGCCAGCCGATCGATCGGGCCTACGACCAGTTTGCAGACTATGTCCGTGCATATGGTCAGGAGCTGTATCGGACACAGTGCCTCGACTGGGGGAAGGTCTTCGATCACGACTGGGAACTAGGCCGCGACAATGTCACCCGGTACTGGGTCAAGCACATCGCGTGCCGACTGGCAGAGCTCGGGATCCCGATAGAGCCGGCAATGGTCGCCTTCTTGGATGGCGCCGGGCCGCTGACACACGTGGGCCTGTCCCTGGAGATTCGCGAATCGTTCGCGATCGCGCAGTGCGACAGCCTGGCTCGGGGAGAGCCTCTGCACGCGATGTGGATCGGCGACCTGCTCGGGTGGGCAGATCGGCGGACGGGCCAGTTTGAGTCTGCCGAGGGCCATTGGGGCCTTGACGCCATCTTCCTCGTATACAGGTACTCCCTGGATCCGACGGCCAGCACCAACTTCTCCGAACTGGTGAGCCAACTGCCGCTCGTGCGAGCGACGGCGGTCGAGAGCTGACTCCGGGCGTCGGGCTGACGAGGTGGCCCGTGCGTGGCAGAAACGTGGCAGGAGAGTCGTCAGCGGCCGTCGGCGACCAACGCCCGCAATCGCGTTTGCGCAGGTCAGCGGCACATTGCCGTCGATGACCATCAATAGCCGCTGAGCGTGCCGCGCTTCCCCTGGTACTACTGACGCGCAGAGTCTGCGCAGGTCAGAGTCGAGGAGAGCCTCCTGCGTGGTAGCTGCGTGGCCGGAATCGGGAGACGCGTGACCGGGCTCGCGGGAAGGCGCGTTCGCATGGGCGGTGCGCCCGGGCGGGCTTACGCCCCGGCGTAGTCCCGAGGGGAGTGTCCGGGGGCCGCCGTCGCCTCGGCGGGTGTGCGGGCCGGTCGGGCGCGAGGAGCGGGGAGGGCCCGAGAGAGCCGCTCACGCGATGCGGCCGCCAGATGCAGCGACTGGAGCGCGGCCGACATGATCGACCGCGATCCCGAAGCCGGGGCGGCAGCGCCTCTACGCCTGCCGCGGTCGAGGTCCCCCGTCTCAAGGTGAGACGAACGACAGCCCGTTCTGGTTCGAGTATGGCCACGAACCCGAGCTGGAGGAGCACGAATTGAACAGGTCGCGTGCGGACTGGCAGAGCCAGGCGGCCGCAGGGCTGGCCCATCTCAGCGTGGACCTCGTGCCCGCGACGGAGCTTGTTGTACCTGGACCGTCCGGCGCACCTCCACGGGCCCGAGGCGCCGTCGCCGCCGGACACCAGCGAGCACGGTGCGAGGATCGTGAGCCCGCTCCCGCGAACCGGCAACGACGCCCGACGCTCAGCCGGTGAGCTGAGCCCGACGACGACCAGGCACCCGCGCTGTCAGGGGGTCGTGAGCGTGCCCGCCCTGCTTGCCCGACGCGGCCGGATCGGTGTGCACCAGCTCGTGACTGCGCCCGAGAACACGAGCAACCCTGAGACGTCGAAGAGCCTGCTCGGCGCGTTCCGCGCCTGGGAGGCGCGACCCGGCAACGGGTTCGTCCAGCCGCCGCGAGTTACCGCCGGAAACCGACCCCTGGACCACCGATTCATCCCGAAGTGCCAGACGAATCCCTGAAAGGTTGAGCATGTCCCAGAACCAGGCTGGTTGCCCTGCAGTCCACGAAGGCAGCGAGAGCGAGAACCCGGCGCTCGACTCGCCGACCCCGAGGACCGGCGGGCGGCCGCACTCCAACAAGGACTGGTGGCCGAACATGCTGGACCTGTCGGTCCTGCACGTCCACTCCCCGAAGGGCAACCCGCTCGGCGACGACTTCGACTACTCCGAGGAGTTCAAGAAGCTCGACGTCGCCGAGCTGCGTCGCGACGTCGTCGAGGTGCTCAACACCTCTCAGGACTGGTGGCCGGCCGACTTCGGCCACTACGGCGGTCTGATGATCCGGCTCAGCTGGCACGCGGCCGGCACCTACCGGATCTACGACGGTCGCGGTGGCGCCGGTGAGGGCAGTCAGCGGTTCGCGCCGCTGAACAGCTGGCCGGACAACGGCAACCTCGACAAGGCGCGTCGCCTGCTGTGGCCGGTGAAGCAGAAGTACGGCCAGAAGATCTCGTGGGCCGACCTGCTCGTCCTGGCGGGCAACGTCGCGCTCGAGGACATGGGCTTCACGACGTTCGGCTTCGGCTTCGGCCGCGAGGACGTGTGGGAGCCGGAGGAGATCTTCTGGGGCCCCGAGGACACCTGGCTCGGCGACGAGCGGTACGCCGACGAGCGCGAGCTCGACGAGAACCTGGGTGCGGTCCAGATGGGCCTGATCTACGTCAACCCCGAGGGCCCGAACGGCAACCCGGACCCGCTGGCCTCGGCCCGTGACATCCGCGACACGTTCGCCCGGATGGCGATGAACGACGAGGAGACCGTCGCCCTCATCGCGGGCGGCCACACCTTCGGCAAGACCCACGGTGCCGGCGACGCCGACCTCGTCGGCCCCGAGCCGGAGGGCGCTCCGCTGGAGGAGCAGGGCCTGGGCTGGAAGAGTGCCTTCGGCTCCGGCAAGGGTGCGGACACCATCACCTCGGGCCTGGAGGTCACCTGGACCACCACGCCGACCCGGTGGAGCAACGACTTCTTCAAGCTCCTGTTCGGCTACGAGTGGGAGCTCACCAAGAGCCCCGCCGGTGCCTACCAGTGGGTCGCCAAGGACGCCGAGGACATCATCCCGGGCCCGGCCGCGGATTCCCCCAAGCGCAAGCCGACCATGCTGACCAGCGACCTCGCGCTCCGCTTCGACCCGGAGTACGAGAAGATCTCGCGCCGGTTCCTGGAGAACCCCAACGAGTTCGCGCTGGCCTTCGCCAAGGCCTGGTACAAGCTGCTCCACCGCGACATGGGCCCGGTCGACCGCTACCTCGGCCCCTGGGTCCCCGAGCCGCAGCTGTGGCAGGACCCGGTCCCGGCTGCGTCCGGCGAGCAGGTCAGTGACGCCGACGTCGCGACGCTCAAGGCGAAGGTGCTCGACTCCGGCCTCTCGGTCGCCCAGTTGGTCTCCACGGCGTGGGCCTCGGCCGCGACCTTCCGCTCCACCGACAAGCGCGGCGGCGCGAACGGCGCCCGCATTCGGCTCGAGCCGCAGCGCAGCTGGGCGGTCAACCAGCCCGACCAGCTCGCGACCGTGCTGTCGACGCTCGAAGGCATCCAGCAGGAGTTCAACGCCGCGGGCGGGGCGCAGGTCTCCCTCGCCGATCTCATCGTGCTCGCCGGCTCCGCGGCGGTCGAGAAGGCCGCGTCGGACGCCGGGGTCGAGGTCACGGTGCCGTTCCGGGCGGGCCGCACCGACGCCACCCAGGAGCAGACCGATGTCGACTCGTTCAAGGTCCTCGAGCCCCGCGCCGACGGGTTCCGCAACTACCTGCGGGCCGGCGAGAAGCTCCGGCCGGAGACCCTGCTCGTCGAGCGCGCCTACATGCTCGGCCTCGGCGCGCCACAGATGACCGTCCTCGTCGGCGGTCTGCGCGCCCTCGGCGCCAACGTCGACGGTGCCCAGCACGGTGTGCTCACCGAGCGGCCGGGGCAGCTGACGAACGACTTCTTCGTCAACCTGCTCACCCCGGGCCGCACCTGGAAGGCCTCGGAGTTGGTGGAGAACGTCTACGAGATCCAGGAGGCCGACGGCTCGGTCACCTGGACCGCCACGGCCGTCGACCTGATCTTCGGCTCGAACTCGCAGCTGCGGGCGCTGGCCGAGGTCTACGCGAGCGAGGACGCCCGCGAGAAGCTCGTGCACGACTTCGTCGCCGCCTGGGTCCAGGTCATGGACAACGACCGCTTCGACCTCAGCTAGGACCGCGCCGGTGGTCCACCCCGCGCCCGGCGCCCGTCTGGCGTCCCTCCTGCCCGATGACATCGTCGCGACGGACCCCGATGTGCTTGCCTCCTACGTGCGAGACAGATCCAGGTTCACCGAACACGGCCAACCGGTCGCCGTTCTCATGCCCCGGAACACCGTCGAGGTGTCCCAGTGCATGAAGGCGGCGTCGGCGCTGGGGATTCGCGTTGTTCCGCGCGGTGCTGGGACAGGTCTCAGTGGCGGGGCGAACGCGGCACCGGGGTCGGCAGTCCTGTCCCTGCACCGGATGAACCGGATCCTCGAGATCGATCCCCTGGATCGGATCGCGGTCGTCGAGCCCGGAGTGATCACGGCCGCTCTGCGCGATGCTGCGCAGGCTGTCGGGATGTTCTATCCGCCCGATCCAGGCAGTGTCGAGATGTCGACCGTCGGCGGCAACGTCGCCACCAACGCGGGGGGCATGTGCTGTGTCAAGTACGGCGTCACGGCGGACTTCGTGATCGGTCTGGAGGTGGTGCTGGCCGACGGGCGGGTGATGCGGACCGGGAGGCGTACCGTCAAGGGGGTCGCGGGCTACGACCTGACCCACCTGATCGTCGGTTCTGAGGGGACCCTCGGTGTCGTCACCGAGATCATGGTACGGCTGGTCCCTTCTCCACTGGCTGCGCGCACCGTCGTGGCGTCATTCGACCGCCTCGGCGCTGCCGGGGCCGCGGTCGCGCAGATGAGGCGAGCCGGCTTGGCTCCGTCGTTGATGGAGATCCTCGACCGGACCACGCTCGAGGCGGTCGACCAGCTGGCGCAGATGGGACTCGGTCGCGACATCGCCGCACTCCTGCTCATCCAGTTCGACGGTGCCGACTCCGAGGCTGCACTGGCCGAGGTCGAGGAGATCTGCGCCGGCTGCGGGGCCCTCGACCTGGCGAGCAGTTCCGATCCGGCTGAGGCGACGATGCTGCTCGAAGCTCGACGGCTGGCGTTGCCGGCGCTGGAACGACTCGGGCACTGCCTGCTGGACGACGTCGCGGTGCCGCCTTCACGGACCGTCGACCTGATCGCCGGGGTCGAGGAGATCAGCGCGCGCCTCGGCGTCGTCATCGGTGTGTTCGGGCACGCCGGCGACGGCAACATGCATCCGACCGTCATCTTCGACGATGCCGACCCGCAGAGCCGGTCGGCAGCACTCGCCGCCTTCGACGCTGTCACGCAGCAAGCGCTCGACCTCGGTGGCACCATCACCGGCGAGCACGGCGTCGGTCAGCTCAAGCGGGGCTGGCTCGCTCGCGAGCTCGATCCGACTGCTCAGTCTGTGCACGCCGCCATCAAGTCGGCGCTCGATCCCCAGGATCTCCTCAACCCGGGTACCGCGATCCCGGCAGTCTGAGCGGGTCGGCGAGGTCCGATCTGGTGCGGGCGATGAGTGGTCTCAAAACGAGACCCGACGACACCCGGGCTCGTGTTTGGCTTGGTGCATGATCTTCATCGCCGCCAAGTTCCGGGTACGTCCGGAGTATGCCGACCGCTGGCCCGAGATCGCGCGCGAGTTCACCGACGCCACACGCGCTGAGGAAGGTTGCCTGTGGTTCGACTGGTCGCGGAGCGTCGACAACCCGGACGAGTACGTGCTCGTGGAGGCATTCCGTGACGGTGACGCGGGCGCTGTCCACGTCGTGTCCGCACACTTCGAGCAGGCTCGCCAACTTCTTCCACAGCACCTCGCTGAGACGCCGCGTATCGTGAACTTCGAGGTCCCGGGCACGGAATGGTCGGCACTCGGAGAGCTGGCCGTCGACAACTGAGGATCATCTCCGCCTCAGGGCCAGGGAGGCCGGGCGACGCGTCAGGTGACGATGCCGAACTCGCGGATCTTGCGGTAGATGGTCGCCCGCGACATGCCGAGCGACTCCGCGGCGGCGACCTTGTCGCCGCCATGAACCCCCAGAGCGTCGACGATGGCGTCACGCTCGAGTGCCTCCAGCCGGGTGAGGCTGCGACGCGACGTCGCGCGGCACTCGGCCGGCAGGTCAGCCACGTCCACGACGCCCGCGCGGCGGGTGCGGACGATCGACAGGAGGGTCTGGTGCAGGTGGGCCACGTTGTCGGGCCAGGGTAGCCGCGTGAGCTGGTTCATGGCTGCCTTGGAGAAGGCCAGGTCGGTCGCCCCGCTCCTGTTCAACAGGAGCCGAACGAGTGCGGGCAGGTCCTCGAGGTGGTGACGCAGTGGGGGCACAGACACGGTGCGCGGGAAGAAGTGCAGCAGGTGCAGCCCGAGACGCGAGTCCGCCTGGCTCTCCTCGTCTGCTAGCTCCTCGCGAGCCGTGATGGCTACCCAAGGGTCACGCGCCAGCGAACGGTCCTGCAGGCGTTGGAAGAGCTGGGACAGCCCGTGGAGCTGGTCGGCCGTCAGGAGGTGGGCGTGCCGGATGACCAAGTCGGAGCCGGCGTCGAGGTGGAGAGCGGCTTGGTCGACGAGATCCTCGTTGTCCGAGGCTTCAAGCACGACCAGTGAACGCTGACGGTCCGCGGCCTGGTGAGCGACGGTGGCCAACGCCGTCTTGCCGACGCCAGCCTCGCCCTGAAGGACGACCCATTCGGCTCGTGCGATCGTGTCGAGCACCTCCTGGCTCACTCGCCGCCACGCGGCGCTGGATCCCGCTAGGCCGGGCAACGACGGGCCCCTCGGATCGGGGGTGCGATGGGCACGCTGCTCCTTGATCTGGATGATGCCCCCGGCCAGGACCTCGCCGGCGAAAGCCGGCTGGTAGACGAGGCGAGCCGTCATCCCGCTCGGCAGGTCCGCGAGGAGTGTGTACGCCTTGACCCGGCCGATCGTGTCCCGGGTCTGGTCGAGAAGCGCGGCCTGGTCGTTGGCGTCGAAGTGCTGCTGCGCCAAGGAGTTCATCATGAAGGTTTGTTTGCCGACGGCGATCACCGGTCCACCCGAGTGGCGACACGTCGCGAAGTACCGACCGAGCAGGGCCCCGTCGAGCTCATTCGCCTCCTCCAAGATCCGTTCCTGGATCCGGCGAGCGGCCAGCTTGGCAAACGACAGCAGCAGTGGGTTGGTGTTCTCGGCCTTGGTGGTGATGTCGATGACACCGAGCAGCGAACCGCTCACCGGGTGGTTGATCAAGGCCCCCGCGCAGGAGAACTTGCGGAGGTTTCCCGTGTAGTGGTCGCCGCCACTGACGAGGATCGGGCCACCCACCTCCAGTGCGGTTCCGATGCCGTTCGTGCCGACGTCGGACTCGCCGTAGCAGAAACCTGGAGCGAGGTGGACAGAGTCGAGGGCTCCGATGAGGGACCGGTCACCTCCGCCGCGGCTGAGGACGACACCGCGGCTGTCGGTGAGGATCAGGCACACCGGCTCGTTCGAGAGCTCGGCTGAGAGCGCGGCGAGCACGGGCCGAGCGGCTCGCAGCAGCAACGAGTCGCTGTCAACCGTGTCGACGAAGGTCGGCGACGGGTGGTCGGTGTCCACGAGCGACGCCTTGGAGCGCTCCCAAGACACCTGGATGTAGGTCCGCGCATCGCTCACCAGCGCAAGGTACCGCTCGTGGATGTGACATGCGTCTCACATTGAGACAGGCGCTGACCCGGCTGCCGAGTTTGATCAGCCCCTGACCGGCCCTGACCAAGGAGGCAACATTGAGCAGACAGAGTCTCACCAAGGCCCACGCGAAGATCAGCGAGCTCACCTGGGAGCCCACCTTCGCCACCCCTGCCACGCGTTTCGGCACCGACTACACGTTCGAGAAGGCTCCCAAGAAGGATCCTCTCAAGCAGATCATGCGGTCCTACTTCCCCATGGAGGAGGAGAAGGACAACCGCGTGTACGGCGCCATGGACGGAGCGATCCGAGGAAACATGTTCCGCCAGGTGCAGCAGCGTTGGCTGGAATGGCAGAAGCTCTTCCTCTCGATCATCCCGTTCCCGGAGATCTCGGCGGCCCGCGCCATGCCGATGGCCATCGACGCGGTGCCCAACCCGGAGATCCACAACGGTCTTGCGGTTCAGATGATCGACGAGGTGCGTCACTCGACGATCCAGATGAACCTCAAGAAGCTGTACATGAACAACTACATCGATCCAGCCGGATTCGACATGACGGAGAAGGCGTTCGCGAACAACTACGCGGGCACGATCGGTCGGCAGTTCGGTGAGGGCTTCATCACCGGCGATGCCATCACCGCCGCCAACATCTACCTCACGGTGGTGGCCGAGACGGCGTTCACCAACACGCTCTTCGTGGCAATGCCCGACGAAGCGGCCGCCAACGGCGACTACCTGCTGCCGACGGTGTTCCACTCGGTGCAGTCCGACGAGTCGCGCCACATCTCCAACGGCTACAGCATCCTGCTGATGGCGCTGGCGGACGAGCGAAACCGGCCCCTGCTCGAGCGCGACATGCGGTACGCCTGGTGGAACAACCACTGCGTCGTCGACGCCGCGATCGGCACCTTCATCGAGTACGGCACGAAGGACCGCCGCAAGGACCGCGAGAGCTACGCGGAGATGTGGCGCCGGTGGATCTACGACGACTACTACCGCAGCTACCTGATCCCGCTGGAGAAGTACGGCCTCACCATTCCGCACGACCTGGTGGAAGAGGCATGGAACCGGATCGTCAACAAGGGCTACGTCCACGAGGTCGCCCGGTTCTTCGCCACCGGCTGGCCGGTCAATTACTGGCGGATCGACGCCATGACGGACGCCGACTTCGAGTGGTTCGAGCACAAGTACCCTGGCTGGTACTCCAAGTACGGCAAGTGGTGGGAGGAGTACAACCGACTCGCCTACCCCGGGCGCAACAAGCCGATCGCCTTCGAGGAGGTCGGGTACCAATACCCGCACCGCTGCTGGACCTGCATGGTGCCGGCGCTCATTCGCGAGGACATGGTCACCGACAAGGTCGACGGCCAGTGGCGGACCTACTGCTCCGAGACCTGCCACTGGACCGACGCCGTGGCTTTCCGCAGCGAGTACGAGGGCAGGGCCACCCCCAACATGGGTCGCCTGACCGGCTTCCGTGAGTGGGAGACGCTCCACCACGACAAGGATCTGGCCGACATCGTCAAGGACCTCGGGTACGTCCGCGACGACGGCAAGACCCTCATCGGTCAGCCACACCTGGACCTCGACGACCCCAAGAGGATGTGGACCCTCGACGACGTCCGTGGCAATCACTTCATGAGCCCCAACGTGCTGCTCAACCAGATGTCGGACGCGGAGCGAGAGGCGCACATCGCCGACTACATGGCGAATGGCACCAAGGCCGCGAGCTGACCCTCCCTGAACAGGTGGCGCCGTCCTGCGGGACGGCGCCACCGGATCCTCACCCTTCACCAAGGAGAGCTCCATGGCAGACAAGCACCGCATCAGCTTCCAACCGGTCGACATCGAGCTGGAGGTCGGCGAGGACGAGAACATCCTCGACGCCGCCTTCCGGCAGGGCATCCACCTGATGCACGGCTGCCGTGAGGGCCAGTGCTCCGCCTGCAAGTCGTACGTCCTCGACGGGGACATCCAGATGGAGCGCTACTCCACATTCGCCTGCAACGACGCTGAGGTGGACGAGGGCTACGTCTTGCTGTGCAGGTCGCACGCGTTCAGCGACTGCGTGATCGAGCTGCTGAACTTCGACGAGGACGAGCTCCTCAACGGCGTGCCGATCCAGGACGTCCGGACGCGCATCAGCGCGATCGAGCCCGTGACGCGGGACATCGTGTCCCTGCGCCTGACCGCCGTCGAGCCGGCGACGTACGACTTCAAACCGGGCCAGTACGCCGACCTCACCATTCCTGGTACCGACGAGCGTCGGTCGTTCTCGATGGCGACGACCCCGTCCTCGCCGGGCGAGGTGGAGTTCCTGATCAAGAAGTACCCGGGCGGGAAGTTCTCCGCGCTCCTCGACGGCGGCCTCTCGGTCGGCGACGAGATCGAGCTGACCGGCCCCTACGGGTCCTTCACCCTGAAGGACGGGCACGCGCTGCCGGTCGTGTGCATCGGAGGAGGCGCCGGAATGGCTCCGATCCTCTCCCTGCTCCGGCACCTGAACGAGTCGGGGAGCACCCGCCCGGTGCGCTTCTACTACGGCGCCCGTACGGCGGACGACATCTTCTACCTCGACCTCATCACGTGCCTCGGCGAGAAGCTCCGGGGCTTCGAGTTCGTCGTCTGCCTCTCCGAGTCGATGCCGGACGACCCCGCGGCATGGGGGTTCGACGCCGAGTTCGGGAACGTCACGGAGGTCGTGGCGCGCCGCGAGCACGATCTGGCGAAGACGGAGGTCTACCTGTGCGGACCGCCGCCCATGGTCGATGCCGCCATGGCCTTCCTCGAGCAGCAGGGCGTCCCCGCCGACCAGGTCTTCCACGACTCGTTCACCAGCCCCATCGCCGCGGACTGAGCAGCACCCATCCCATCCATCCACGCAAACCGGAGTTGACAGACATGGCGGACATCACCGACCAGAAGGAACGCAGTTTTCCGAAGATCGAGTTCACGGACTCGGAGGCGGGAGCGTTGACGTTCCCCAGCTCGAGAAGTCGGACCTACAACTACTACAAGCCGGCGAAGCTGCGGGCGACGATGTACGAGGACGTCACCGTCGACGTACAGCCTGATCCCGACCGTCATCTGACGCAAGGGTGGATCTACGGCTTCGGCAACGGTCCGGGGGGCTACCCCCAGGAGTGGACCGAGGCGAAGTCCTCGAACTGGCACGCCTTCCTCGACCCGAACGAGGAGTGGGAGCAGTCGATCTACCGCAACAACTCGGCGGTCGTGCACCAGGTGGAGCTGTGCCTGCAGAACGCCAAGCGGGCTGGGGTCTACGACGCGTGGAACCCGTCATGGCTCAAGTTCATCGAGCGCAACCTCGGTGCCTGGATGCACGCCGAGAACGGCCTTGCCCTGCACGTGTTCACCGCTGTCCAGCGGTCGGGGCCCACCAACATGATCAACACCGCAGTAGCTGTGAACGCGGCCCACAAGATGCGGTTCGCGCAGGACCTCGCTCTGTTCAACCTCGACCTGTCAGAGGCCGAGGTCTCGTTCGAAGGGGAGGCGCACCGCGGAGTGTGGCAGGAGGCACCTGAATGGCAGCCCACCCGCGAGGTCGTCGAGCGGCTCACCGCCGTCGGCGACTGGTGCGAGCTGCTGTTCGCGGCCAACATCGTCTTCGAGCAGCTTGTCGGATCGCTGTTCCGCACCGAGCTGGTCATGCAGGTCGCCGCCCGCAACGGTGACTACATCACGCCCACGATCGTAGGCACCGGCGAGCACGACTACGACCGCGATCTCGGCTACACCCGGGCACTCTTCCAGCTGCTGGTCCAGGACGAGCAGCACGGTGCAGCCAACAAGGAGCTCTTCGCGCGTTGGATGAGCACCTGGGTGCCCCGCTGTCTGGAGGCCGCTCGGGCTCTTCAGCCCATCTGGTCGCAGCCGGCCGAGAAGCCGGTCACGTTCGCGACCAGTCTCGACAACACGATCTCGAAGTTCATTTCCCTGCTCGAGGACCTCGGGCTGGACATCCCCAAGGAGCTGGACAAGTGACCATGCAATTCGGATCCGCCACCGAGTTCTCCAACATGTGTGGCGTCACCTTGATGAACACCCCGTTCGGCCGCGTCGTCGCGGAGGTGATGGGGACCAAAGAGGGCGTCGAGCTCACCGAGTACCCCTCGATGATTCGGGTCGACGGTGTCCGCCTCCTCGAGTTCGACTACGACGAGCTCACCGAGGCCCTCGGAGTGGAGTTCAACGGTTCGATCTTCGAGGAGATCAGCTCCACGCACTACGGCCGGATGGTCCACCTGGACGACAAGACGGTCTTGTTCGCCAGCCCGGAGGACGCCGCCGAGTACATCGGGTTCGACCTCACCGCCAGCTGAACCACCACGAGCGTCCCGTCCGGGGCCCGGGTCTGTGGCCCCGGACGGGACACCCGAACAGACCACGAAGAACCACAAGTCGAAGCGAGGCAAGACATGTACAGCAAGGACGGCGAGGATTACTACGTCTGCGATGCCCATATCCACCTGTGGGACGGACGCGAGTCCAACCTCAAGAACGTGCACGGCAAGCAGTTCATCGACTGCTTCTACGACTACCACAAGAACCTCAGCCCGGAGGAGCGGGTGTGGGACTACGACACCTACACCTACTACGGCGCCGACCGGCTGATGAAGGACGTCTTCGAGGACGGGTACGCCGACCACGCCATCTTCCAGGCGACGCTGCTCACCGACTTCTACAAGAACGGCTTCGGACAGACCGAGGAGGCATTCGCGCTGACCCAGGCGAACCCGGGCCGTCTCACCTACAACCACGCCTACGATCCCCGCCACGGCGAGGCCGGACTCGAACAGCTGCGCCGCGACGCCGACCGGATGCACCTGAAGGGCGTCAAGCTCTACACCGCCGAGTGGCACGGCGACTCCCGCGGGTACAAGCTCGACGACCGGTGGTCGCGCCGCTACCTGGAGGAGTGCCTCGAGCTCGGCATCACCAACATCCACATCCACAAGGGCCCGACCATCCGGCCGCTCGACAGGGACGCCTTCGACGTCGCAGACATCGACAAGGTGGCCACCGACTACCTGGACCTGACCTTCATCGTCGAGCACGTCGGCCTGCCGCGCCTGGAGGACTTCTGCTGGATCGCGACCCAGGAGTCGAACGTGTACGGCGGTCTCGCGGTCGTCATGCCGTTCATCCACACCCGGCCGCGCTACTTCGCGCAGATCATCGGAGAGCTCCTCTACTGGATCGGCGAGGACAAGATCTTGTTCGCCAGCGACTACGCGTTGTGGACGCCGAGCTGGCTGGTCGAGAAGTTCGTCGACTTCCAGATCCCAGAGGACATGACGGAGTACGCGCCGATCACCATCGAGCAGAAGAAGAAGATCTTGGGGCTCAACGCAGCCGCGCTCTACGACCTCGAGGTTCCCGAGGCGCTGCGCGTCCCGACGTCTGCCGTGGACCCCGGGGTCGAGGTGGCGGCCGGCGCGAAGGAAGCCGTGGTGTCATGACCGTTCTCATCTCGCCGGTCGCGAGCTCGCTCGAGGCCGAGATCCTGGCATCGCTGGACACGGTGGTCGACCCGGAACTGGACGAGCCGATCACCGACCTCGGGTTCGTCCGATCCGTCGCCATCGACGACGTCGGCGTGACGGTCCATCTCCGGCTCCCGACCTCGTTCTGCTCCCCGAACTTCGCCTATCTGATGGCCTCCGATGCCCAAGACGCGCTGCGGGCCGTCGAGAACATCGGCCGGGTCCGGGTGATGCTCGATGACCACCACGACTCGGACAAGATCAATGTCGGACTGGCTGCGGATGCGGGCTATCGCGGAACGTTCGGCATCGAGGCCGAGGACAGCCTCGACGAGCTCCGACTGACCTTCCAGCGCAAGGCGCATGCTGCCGCGATGGAACGGTGTGTCGAGCACCAGCTCAAGAGCACCGGTCTCACCGTGTCCGACGTCTATCGCCTCCGGCTGCGTCATCTTCCCGCCGGCCGGAACAAGGAGGCGCTCCTGCGCCGGCGTGCTGCGCTCGGGCTGAGCATCGGACCCGACGAGCAGGTGTTCGTGGACGAGTACGGCTCGCCCGTACCGCGGGACGACGTGCCGATGCGGCTGCGGTTCGCGAAGTCGGTGCGGATCTCCATCGAGGGCAACGGGCACTTCTGCCGTGGCCTGCTGGCGACCCGCTATGCGGACGGTGAGTCCCTCGCGACGCACGTCACCAACACCAGGAGTGCATCATGAAGGCAGTTCAGGTCGTCGGCTACCACACCGCGTTGCAGGTGGCCGAAGTTCCCGACCCGGAGATCTCGGGCCCGCTGGACGTCATCGTCAGGATCGGCGGTGCCGGTGTGTGCCGTACGGACCTCCATGTTCTGGAGGGCCAGTGGGAGGCGAAGACAGGCGTCGGTCTGCCGTACACGATCGGGCATGAGAACGCCGGATGGGTGCACGCGGTCGGTTCGGCGGTGACGAACGTCGCCGTCGGCGACAAGGTCATCGTGCATCCTCTGATCACGTGCGGACTCTGCCGAGCGTGCCGGTTCGGCGATGACGTGCACTGCGAGAACAGCAAGTTCCCGGGCATCGACACCGACGGTGGATACGCCGAGTATCTGCTCACCAGCGCTCGCAGCGTTGTCAAGATCGACGACGGCCTCGAACCGGCTGACGTGGCGGCACTGGCAGACGCGGGCCTGACGGCCTACCACGCGATCGCAAAGGTGGCGCGCGCAACTCGACCCGGAGACGTCTGCGTGATGATCGGCGCGGGCGGCCTCGGTCACATCGGCATCCAGGTGCTGAAGGCGATCTCCGCAGCCACCCTCGTGGTCGTCGACCGCAACCAGGCGGCGCTCGATCTGGCCGGGGAGATCGGCGCGGACGTCACCGTCCTCGCTGACGGCGGTCAGGTCGAGAAGGTCCTCGCGCTCACGGACGGCCACGGCGCGGAAGCAGTGGTGGACTTCGTCGGCGAGAACGGCACCACCGCCGAGGGAGTCGCGATGCTGCGCCGTGCTGGCAACTACTACGTCGTCGGGTACGGCGAGAACATCGACGTCCCGACGATCGACGTGATCTCCACGGAGATCAACATCATCGGCAACCTGGTCGGCTCGTACAACGACCTTCAGGAGCTGATGGCCCTCGCGGCCGATGGCAGGGTCCGGCTGCACACCACGAAGTACGACCTCGAGGACTTCCAGCGTGCGCTCGACGACCTCGACAACGGCTTGGTCAGGGGCAGGGCGATTCTCGTCCCCTGACCCCAGGTCGCACCCATCAACAGACCGATCAGCAAAACACGTGAAGGGTTGTCAGACATGGCAAAGGAACTGCGATTCAACGAAGAGGCGCGTCGCCTCCTCGAGCACGGCGTGAACTCCTTGGCGGACGCGGTCAAGGTCACGCTCGGCCCCAAGGGGCGCAACGCTGTCTTGGAGAAGCTCACGGGACCGCCCACCATCACCAACGACGGTGTGACGATCGCGCGCGAGATCCAGCTACGGGAGCCCTTCGCCAACATGGGCGCCCAGCTGGTCAAGGAAGTCGCGATGAAGACAAACGGCGCGGTCGGTGACGGCACGACAACGGCGACCGTCCTCGCCCAGGCGATGGTGCGCGAGGGCATGCGGGCCGTCGAGGCGGGTGCCAACCCGATGCGGCTGCGCCGCGGCATCGAGCGAACGATCCCGGTCGTGGTCGACGCGCTCCGCATGCAGGCAGTCGAGGTCGCCGGAGCGCGCGAGCTCGAGTACGTTGCGACGTTGGCCGCCAGCGACGACGAGTCCATCGGCAAGGTCATCGCCCAGGCGGTCAATCGGGTCGGCAAGTCCGGCATCGTGACGACTGAGGAGTCGGACGCTCTGGGCATGTCGGTGGACGTGGTCGACGGCATCGAGTTCGACCACGGCTACATCTCCGGCTACATGGTCACCGACCCCGAGCGAATGGAGGCGGTCCACGAGAACCCGCTCGTCCTGCTCACCAACAAGAAGATCGACCAGGTGCAGGACATCATGCCCGCGATCGAGGTGGCCAAGCGTGCCGACCGACCGCTGGTGGTTCTCGCGGAGGACGTCGACGGTCCAGCGTTGCAGCTGCTGGTCGGCGGCAACATGCACCACACGATGCTCTCGGTGGTCGTGCGCGCACCGGGCTTTGGGCACCGTCGCGTCGCCGAGCTGCAGGACCTCGCCATCGCGCTGGGTGGCCACGTGATCGCCAAGGACACCGGCGTCGAGCTGGCCGAGGTCACTCTCGAGCACCTGGGTTCCTGCGATCGGATCACCGTCACGGAGAGCAGTACGACCATCGTCGGCGGTCATGGTGACGTGAGTCTGGTCGAGGCTCGGATCAAGCAGCTGGAGACACAGCTCGAGCGCGCCCGGATCGACGCGGACCAGGACAGCCTGCAACTGCGCATCGCCCGCCTCACCGGACGCGTCGCCGTCATCTGGGTCGGCGGCGCGACGAGCGTCGAGCTGCGGGAGCGGATGCTCCGCGTCGAGGACGCTCTCGCAGCCACTCGGGCGGCGCTGGAGGAAGGGCTTGTTTCCGGCGGCGGCACCGCCCTGGCGCAAGCGCACCGGGTGCTGAACAAGGTGGAGCTCACGGGCGATGAAGCGATCGGACGCGACGTCGTGGGGCGTGCCCTCGCTGAGCCGCTGCGCTGGATCGCCATCAACGCCGGTTACGAGGGTGACGAGGTCGTTGACGTCGTCACGACCCTTCCGCTCGGTCACGGCTTCAACGCCCTGACCGGAAAGTACGGCGACATGTTCGACGAGGGTGTCATGGATCCCGTCAAGGTGACCCGAGCGGCACTGGAGAGCGCGGCGTCCATCGCGGCCCTCTTGCTGACGACTGAGACAGCTGTCGTCGAAGAAGTCATGGGCAACCCGGGCGCGATCATCGCGCCGGGCTTCGGCGATCTCGCCGAAGGCATGGTCCGGCCCTCGAACATCTACTGAGCGCACCGCGCGGGCAGCGCGCCGCGCGGAGGTCGTCCACCGGGCCCACGAGGTCGCTCGGTGGACGGCCTGACGGTCGCGAGAAGGAGAAGCAGCATGACCACAACCGACCTCGGCACCTTCTTGCTGGCGGAGGGCGCACTGGTGACCGCCCTGTGCGTGGCGAGGATCGCGTGCCTTCGTCTGGTCTCCCTGGAGATGGCTCCCTCCGCGATCAGGGCCCGGATCGAACGAGGCACCCGTCTCGTCCCCGTCATCCTGGCCATGGCAGTCGCTTCGATGGTGATCGGAGCAGTGCTGCGGATCGTCGTGTCCTGAGCACTGGCGAGTCTGTTCTCACATTGAGACAGACCCCGGAGTTCGACGGCTCTAATTTCGGTCCATGGGCAACCCAAGCGCACACCGGGAAGGCGGTCAGTGCTGCGCGATCGACAAGACCGATACTGTCGAGGACTACCTCAAGTCGGTCTTCGCGCTCACCGCTGGCGGATCCCCCGCCAGCACCTCGGCCATCGCCGAGCACCTCGGAGTCACCTCCTCCTCCGCGTCGACCATGGTGACGCGACTTCGACGGGCGGGCCTGGTCAACCAGGTCTCGTGGGGCCAGGTGCAGCTGAGCAGCCATGGCATGGCCCATGCGCGCAGCATCGTGCGCCGCCACCGGTTGGTGGAGACGTTCTTGCACCGAGAGCTAGGCCTCGGGTGGGACGAGATCCACCGCGAAGCCGAGGTGCTCGAGCACGGACTCAGCGAACGGGTGACGGACCTGATCGCTGATCTCCTCGGGCACCCTGAGCGAGATCCACACGGCGACCCGATCCCAGCGAAGGACGGGCCGCATGACGAGTGCGGTGACGAGCCGCTGCGTGCCGAGCACGCTGGCTGCTCGTTCGTGGTGGGACGAGTCAGCGACCGCGACAGCGGAATCCTGCGGCGGCTCGCGGACCTCGGCGTCCGGCCGGGCGCGATCTTGCAGGTCGAGTGCTCGGCGGAGTCTCGTGGGAGCCTCACGGTGCGCGCTGATGGGTCGGTGACAGTGCTGGACGGCGACCTGGTCGATGCCCTCAGCGGCAGCGTGGTCCACCACGGCGTACACGACAGTGAGGGCACGCGATGAGACTCCACGAGGTCCGTCCGCCCATGGCTGCCGTGGTCATCGGCCTGGAAGCCGTCGGAGCGGAGCGCAGACGTTTGATGGACCTGGGCATCCTGCCTGGCTGCGAGTTGCGCGCCGAGCGGGTGAGCCCTCTCGGCGACCCTACGGCCTACCTCGTGCGTGGTGGCCTGGTCGCCTTGCGCCGCTCGCAGGCCGAGAAGGTCATCGTCCGGCTCGGGTCGGACCGGTCGGGGCGGAGGAGCGATGCGTGCTGACGGATGTAGTTCCTGCGCTCTCGCTCATGTCGCGAACCTCCAGCGCCTGGGGCTGCGCTGCGACGGCGACGACGTCATCGTCGCGCTGGCGGGAAACCCGAACACGGGCAAGAGCACGGTTTTCAACGCCGTGACGGGCCTGCGCCAGCACGTCGGGAACTGGCCCGGTACGACCGTAGCTCGGGCGCAGGGCGCCTATCGGTACCGCGGCGTGGTTCACCGGGTCGTAGACCTCCCGGGCACCTACTCGCTGCTGACCACCTCGAGCGACGAGGACGCTGCCCGGGACTTCCTGCTCTTCGGCGACCCGGACGTCACGGTGGTCGTGGTGGACGCCACCCGGCTCGAGCGCAACCTGAACCTCGTGCTCCAGGTCCTTCAGATCACCAACCGCGTGGTGGTGGCGCTGAACCTGATGGACGAGGCCGCTCGGCACGGCCTCCGGATCGACGTCCGTCACCTGTCGCGTGAGCTCACGGTACCGGTGGTACCGATGTCCGCTCGCCGGGCAGAGGGAGTCTCCGACCTGCTCGAGGCGGTTGCCTCGACGGCGGCGGGCATCACGGTCGGCCGGTCTCGAACCCTGAAGCTCCCGGCGTCGGTGGCGACGGCGGTGGAGACGCTCACGGATCGCCTCTCGGCTGACTTCGCGGGTCTGGGCAACGCCAGGTGGGTGGCCCTGAGACTGCTCGAAGGCGACGAGAGCATCACGAAGGCCGTCGTCGACGGCCGCCTCGGGGACGTGCACGCGGCGGCACAGAGCCGGACGGCAAGCTGATGGAAGAACCTTCTCTGCTCAGCGACGTGGCACGGCTGCGAAGGGACCTCCCGCTCGGCTTCGAGGACGAGCTGGTGCTGAGGATCTACGAAGAGGCGGAGGGCATCGCGCGCGCGAGCGTCGACACCGACGGTCTACGTCCCCGGCCGGCCTGGGACCAGCGACTCGATCGTCTGCTGACCCACCGCGTGGTGGGGTTCCTCGTGATGGGCGCTCTGTTCTACCTCGTCTTCTGGTTCACCATCGCCGGCGCGGCGCTGCCGTCGGAACTCCTCTTCCAGTTGCTGGTCGACCACGGCCATCCGGCGATCAGGTCGGTGTTCGAGGGTGTCGGCAGCCCCGCCTGGCTGACCGGAGTCCTCGTCGATGGTGTCTATCTCGGTGTGGCATGGGTGGTGGCAGTGATGTTGCCGCCGATGGCGATCTTCTTCCCGCTCTTCACTCTTCTGGAGGACCTCGGCTACCTGCCGCGCGTGGCCTTCAACCTGGACCGCCTCTTCGGGAGCACCGGAGCGCACGGGAAGCAGGCGTTGACGATGATGATGGGATTCGGCTGCAACGCCGCGGGAGTGACATCGACACGCATCATCGACAGCCCCCGCGAACGGCTGATCGCGATCATCACCAACAACTTCAGTGTCTGCAACGGACGATGGCCCACGCTGATCCTGATGAGCACGATCTTCCTCGGCACCCTCGTCCCCGCGCCGTTGGCGGGCGCGGTGGCGGCGGCCAGCGTCGTCCTCGTTGCCTGCCTCGGCATCGTGGTGTCGTTCTTGGTCGCATCGGTGCTCTCCCGCAGCGTCCTGCGCGGCGAGACGTCGATCTACACACTGGAGCTGCCGCCGTACCGCCGGCCACAGGTGTGGCGCACGATCTACACCAGCGTGGTCGACCGCACCCTGAAGGTCCTCACCCGGGCGCTGGTCATGGCGGCTCCGGCAGGAGCCGTCATCTGGTTGATCAGCAATGTGCGGATCGGGGAAGACAGCCTCGCCGGGCACCTGGCCGCCGCGATGGATCCCATCGGCATGATGATGGGACTCAACGGGATCATCCTGCTCGCCTATCTCGTTGCGATCCCTGCCAACGAGATCATCATCCCCACGATCCTCATGCTCACGGTGAGCCTCGGCGAAGGTCCTCAGACGCATGCCGGTGTGTTGCTCGACCTCGCAACCGCCCAGGCAGGGGACGTGCTCGTCCACACCGGCGGGTGGACCGTGCTGACGGCGGTCAACCTGATGCTGTTCACGCTCCTCCACCACCCGTGCAGCACGACTGTGCTCACCATCTGGAAGGAGACGGGCAGCCCGAGGTGGACCGTCGTCGCCACTGTTCTCCCGCTGGCACTGGGGCTCCTGGTCACTGTGGGCACGACGGCTGTCGCTCGCCTTGTCGGTTCCTAGCTTTCGCGCGAGCAGTCAAGAGTGACGACGGGCGGCATCGGCCGAGGGCGTCGTAGCGACCTTGGCTTGGGGTTCGCGACGAAGCGTGATCGAGGAGTCCGGCTTGGGCCGCTGGAGTCGGCAGGCTGATCAGGCGCCCTTGGCGGGCAGGCTTTCGTGTGCGCCGTGTGAGGCGGCCCAGCGCGGGCGGGCGGCAAGCTAGGTTGCGCCGTCGAGCGGCATAGCTAACGTGGCCGTCACCGTCCGCGGCTGAGCCTTCCTCGACGATACGCCTCTTCGTCGAAGGGTTGTTGGGTCGCGAGGATCCGGTAGATCAGGCGGCAGGCGTTGCGGGCCAGCGCGACCCGGGCCTGGATCGGCGCCATGCCGCGGGCGGTCAGGTCGCGGAAGAACGCCAGCCACCCGGCGCCGTCCTCACTCGAGGTGACCTGCACGCCGAGGATCTCGCGGTGCCCGTCGGCGTTGACGCCGGTGGCGACCAGCACGTGCACCGGCACCACCCGGCCGCCCTCGCGGACCTTGAGCACCAACGCGTCGGCGGCCACGAACGTGAACGGTCCCGCGTCCTCCAGTCGGCGGGTGCGGAACTGCTCGACGTGCTCGTCGAGCTCACGTGCCATCACCGAGACCTGCGACTTGCTCAGCCCGGTGATGCCCAGGGTCTGCACCAGCTTGTCCATCCGGCGCGTGGATACGCCGAGCAGGTAGCAGGTCGCCACCACGCTGGTCAGGGCCCGCTCGGCCCGCTTCCTGCGCTCGAGCAGCCAGTCCGGGTACAGCGACCCGGTGCGGAGCTTCGGCACCGCGACGTCGAGGGTCCCGACCCGGGTGTCGAGGTCGCGGTGGCGGTAGCCGTTGCGGGAGTTGACCCGCTCGCTGCTGCGCTCGCCGTAGCCGGCCCCACACACCGCGTCGGCCTGCGCGGACAGCAGCGCGTTGACGAACGTGGTGAGCAGATCACGCATCAGATCAGGACTGGCCCGCTCGAAGCTGCTCGGTCAGGAAGCGCGCAGGGTCGATACTGGGCAGGTTCAGAGGGCCTCGTGGTGTCCTTCTTCGAGTCGGTTGTGAGAGATCACTCGAAGGATCCACCCGGTGGCCGCGCCTACGTTGGAGGCACGCGCTCACTCAGGTCCGTCGTACACCACTCTGCTGGACTCCACTCAGGGACCTCCTTCGCCCGTTTGGCCACGCCATCACGGCCGCCACGGTCCCGACAGCTGTCAGACCCGGGGGCGGCGTCGGAGTGCTCCAACGGCATCGCGACCCAGGCGCCGGCCGCGTGCTGCGGTTCCCGCTCCGACCCGGCGTTGCCATACGGCGGGTACAGCCGCGAGCTCGGCGAGCAGATGACGGCCATGTCGTGCCGGGCGGTGCGGGGGGCGTCCGGGGAGCTGGCGCTTCCTCCTCCTGCAGTAGGTCGCCGAGACCGCCCTTGTCGGATGACTGGACGAACTGTCGGAGCGCACGGGCTCCACCTCGACGCACCTGGGTCTCGTGTCACGCTGCCCCGGCGCGCTTGGAGACTCACCTCGTGCGTGGCAACTGCGCAGCAGCATGTCCGGTGGGGCCTATCGCCAACACGTGTGCGCAGGTCAGCCGCACACTGCCAGAGACCCTCGATCAGATCGCGGAGCGTGCCGTGGTTCCCCTGGCACTACTGACGCCCGCCACACCACGGCGCGAGTGCCGGTGCTTGCCCGTCCCTGAGAGGCTTGGCGCATGGCGACACCCGCTGACGACTGGTTCGGCAAGGCCTTCAGCAAGGCCTGGCAGGACAAGGCCGACGAGATCGGCCGGTTCAACCTGGCGATCTTCGGCAAGACGGGGGTCGGCAAGAGCACGCTGGTGAACGCCATCTTCGGCACCGAGATCGCCCAGACCGGCATCGGCGAGCCGGTCACGATGCAGGAGCACCTCTACCTGCACCAGTCCGGCACGCTCGGCGTCCTCGACACGCGCGGCCTCGAGGTCGGCAAGGACAACGAGGCGCTGATCGGGGAGCTGCGCGACTACCTCGCGACGATGCGGCGTCGGCCGCTGGCCGAGCAGCTCCACGTCGCCTGGTACTGCGTCCGGGCGGGGGACCGCCGCTTCGAGAGCACCGAGGCCGAGTTCGTCCGCGCGCTGCACGACCTCGGGCTGCCGGTGATCCTCGTGCTCACCCAGGTGCCGGCCAGCGGTGGCCGCGTGCACCCGGACGCGGAGGCGCTCGCCGCGCGCATCGCCGACCTGCGGCTGCCGATCGCCGACGGGCTGATCCACTACACGATGGCGCTCGCCGACGAGTTCACCGGCCAGGCGGCGTACGGCCTCCAGGAGCTCCTCGATGCCACCTTTCGAGGTGCGCCTGCGGGCGTTGCCCACGCGATCACGGCGGCTCAGCGCATTGACTTCGACCGCAAGCGCGAGCGCGCGGAGGCTGCGATCAAGGTGGCGACCGGGGCCGCCACCACCGCCGGCGCCTCCCCCATCCCCTTCAGCGACGCCGCCATCCTCGTCCCCATCCAGCTGACGATGATGGCCTCGATCGCGGTCACCTACGGGATCTCGGTGGAGCGCTCGACCGCGGCGTCGCTCGCCGCGACCGCCGCGGCCACGACCGCGGGCCGGTCGCTGGTCGGCAACCTGATCAAGTTCGTCCCCGGCGCCGGCACCGCCGTCGCGGGCACGATCAACGCGACCATCGCGGGCACGTTCACGTACGCGATGGGCCACGCCTGGGTGCGGGTCTGCGAGCGGATGGCCCGGGGCGAGCTGCGCACGGTCGGCGGCGCGCTGGAGAGCGAGAAGATCCACAAGCTCTTCATGGACGAGTTCAAGGCGCAGGCCACGCGGCGGAGGCTCACCTCGTGACGACGCGGTGGGAACGGATCGCCCGGCAGGGCGCGGGCGAGGACTACGCGGTGAGGTACGCCGAGCGCTTCCGCGCGATGGCCGAGCGCGGCGAGGACGTCCACGGCGAGGCCGGGTTCGTGGCCGGCCTGGTCCCGGCGCCGGCACGGGTGCTCGACGCCGGGTGCGGCACCGGCCGGGTCGCCGTACGCCTCCACGAGCTCGGGTACGACGTCGTCGGCGTGGACGTCGACCCGACCATGCTCGACCAGGCCCGCGCCGCCGCGCCCGAGCTGGACTGGCGGCTGGGGGACCTGGCGTCGTTCGACCTCCCCGAGCTCCGGGGAGCCTGCGACGTGGTGCTGGTCGCCGGCAACACGATCCCGCTGCTCGAGCCCGGCACGCTGCTCGACGCGTGCGAGCGCCTGGGCGCGCACCTCGCGCCCGACGGCGTGGTCGTCTGCGGCTTCGGCACCGACGCCGCCCACCTGCCCGGCGACTGCCCGGTGACGCCGCTGGCCGACGTCGATGCCGCCTTCGGCGCCCTCGGGCTCGACGTGGCGGCGCGCTACGGCACGTGGGACCGCGAGGCGTTCGACCCCGCGGGCGGCTACGCGGTCACGGTGTACGCGGAGCCCCGCCGGTGAGGATCGTCGTCCTGACCGGTGCGGGCATCTCCGCGGAGAGCGGGGTGCCGACGTTCCGCGACGCCGACGGTCTGTGGGAGGGCCACCGCGTCGAGGACGTCGCGACGCCGGAGGCCTATGACCTCCAGCCGGCGGTGGTGCAGCGCTTCTACGACGAGCGCCGCGCGGCGCTGCTCGGCGTGGAGCCCAACCCCGCGCACTACGCGCTGGCCCGGCTCGAGGAGGACCTCGGCAACGACCTGCTGGTCGTCACCCAGAACATCGACGACCTGCACGAGCGCGGCGGCTCCAGCCGCGTCCTGCACATGCACGGCGAGCTGCGCTCCGCGCTGTGCCGGGCCTGCGGCCAGCGGCACCGGTGGGACGGTCCGCTCCTGCACCAGCCGCCCTGTCCGGCGTGCGGTGTCGCCGAGCTGCGGCCGGACGTGGTGTGGTTCGGCGAGATCCCGTACCAGATGGACCGCATCCAGCGGGCCCTCGACGGCGCCGACCTGTTCGTCTCCGTCGGCACCTCCGGGGCGGTCTACCCGGCCGCCGGCTTCGTCCAGTACGCCGCCCGCGCCGGTGCCCGCACGCTCGAGCTCAACCTGGTGCCCAGCGACGGGACGCACCTCTTCGACCGCGCCGACCACGGCCCGGCCTCGGAGCTCGTGCCGGGGTGGGTGGACGAGCTGCTGGGGTAGTCCCTGACGTTCGAGGGGTCAGCACGGCGTGTCGACCCCTCGACCGGCAGGGACTATCCCCCGGCGGCGCCTACCGCGCCAGCCACTCCCGCACCAGCTTCTCCAGGCGGGGGATGTCGTCGGTGAGGCCCATCTTCGGGGCGAAGCCGATGAGGGTGTCGATGAACATCTCGCCGGACTCGATGATCCGCGGGTCCATGTGGCCGAAGACCTCGAGGGCGACCACGCCGTAGAGCTGGGTCCAGCCCTGCATGTAGAGCCAGACCAGCCCGCGGTCCTCGACCGCGAGACTCTCGATCTCGGCCGGGATGAGCGGGTCGAGGACGGACTCGGGCACCGCCGGCGGCAGGTCGTCCACGGGCACGATCGGATGGTGGTTCTGCTCCCACAGGGCACGCATCTGGCTGGTGAACAGGTGCCCGGAGGAGGAGAGGGTGAGCATCTCGCGGCGGTGGCAGGCCGTGTCCGCGATGGGTTGGCGAACACCAGCCCGAACTCGCGCGGGTTGGCCAGGGCCCACTTGCGGAACGCGGTCACGGACGCCAGCAGCCGGGCGGCGTGATCGTCGTCGGGCAGCGCATCGGCGGCGGCCGCGAAGGTCGCCGTGGTGCGGGCGCCTACGGCGGCGGGGTCTTCGACTCCCTGAGCCAGGGCGGGTTCGACGACAAGAGCTCCGAGTCGGCCCGCGAGCTCGACGCGGAGCGGGAGACCTTCGGCAACCGGTCCATCGACGTCGTGGCGGTCTACTCCAGCGACGAGCTCACCGCCGCCGACCCGGAGTTCCGGGGCGCCGTGGAGGACGTCGTGGCCGGCCTGCCGGCCGGGACCACCGCGCCGGTGATCCCGTGGTGGCAGGCCCCCGACGCCGGGCTGGTGTCCGAGGACGGGCACGCCGCGCAGGTGCTGATCTCGCTCGCGGGCGACAGCCAGGACGAGTACCTCACCCACTACGACGAGCTCGAGCCCACGCTGCGCGCCGCCGGCGTCGACACCCACCTCGCCGGCGCCTTCGCGGTCTACTCCGACGTCAACGAGATCACCTCCGAGGACCTCAAGCGGGCCGAGCTGATCTCGCTGCCGGTCGTGGTGCTCCTCGCGCTGCTCATCTTCGGCAGCGTCGTGGCCGCGACCATGCCCGCGCTGGTCGGCGTGGTGGCGATGCTCGGCGCGCTGGCGGCCGTCCGCGTCCTCGCGTCGTTCACCGAGGTCTCGGTCTTCGCGGTCAACGTGGTCTCGCTGCTCGGCATCGGCCTGGCGATCGACTACGCGCTGTTCGTCATCAGCCGGTTCCGCGAGGAGCTCGCCGCGTTGCCCGAGGACCATCCCGACGCCTCCCGCATCGCGATCCGTCGCACGATGGCCACCGCCGGCCGCACCGGGATGTTCTCCGGCCTCACCGTCGCCGCCGCGCTCGCGAGCCTGCTGATCTTCCCGCAGTCGTTCCTGCGGAGCATGGGGTACGGCGGCATCGCGGCCGTGCTCGTCGCCATGCTCGCCGCGCTGACGCTTTGCCGGCCACGCTGACGCTGCTCGGCCGGCGGGTCGACGCGGGCCGGATGCCGTGGCGGCGGCACCGTCCGGCCGCCGGCGCCGACGAGCACGGCCGGTGGGCACGCCTCACGCGCGCTGTCATGCGGAGGCCCGTCGCCGTCATCGTGGTCACGGTCGTCGCGCTGCTGGTCATCGCCTCGCCGTTCCTCGGTGCACGGTGGGGGAGCGTCGACCATCGCGTCCTGCCCGAGGACGCCCCGGCCCACCAGGCGCAGGCGCTCCTCATCGAGGAGTTCGGTGCGGAGACGTCGACCGCCAACCTGCTGCTCCGCGGGACGGGCGCCGACGACGTGGCGTCGTACTCCCGCGAGGTCCGGCAGGTCGACGGCGTGGTCGACGTGGCCCCGGTGGACCAGCAGGGGGACACCACGCTGCTGCGCGCGACCTGGGAGGGCAACAGCCAGACCGAGGCGTCGCAGGAGGCGGTCGAGGAGATCCGCGCGCTCGACCCCGACAGCGGCACGGTGCTGGTCGGCGGCGTGACCGCCGAGACCGTCGACCTGATCTCCTCGGTCGGCGCCCACCTGCCCTGGATGGGCCTGATCGTCGTGCTCGTGATGCTCGCGCTGCTGTTCCTGGCCTTCGGCTCGGTGGTGCTGCCGGTCAAGGCGGTGGTGATGAACCTGATCTCGATCACCGCGTCCTTCGGCGTCGTGACCTGGATCTTCTCCGACGGTCACCTCGCCGAGCAGCTCGGGTTCGCCGCCCAGGGCTATCTCGACGCCACGAACCCGATCCTCATGCTCGCGATCCTCTTCGGGCTCTCCATGGACTACGAGGTGTTCCTGCTCTCGCGGATCCGCGAGCAGTGGGACCGGACCCACGACAACGACGTCGCCGTCGTGACCGGCGTCCAGAAGACCGGACGGATCATCACCAGCGCGGCGCTGCTGCTGGCCGTGGTGATCGGCGCCTTCGGCCTCTCCGGCATCGTGTTCATGAAGATGCTCGGCATCGGCATGCTGGTCGCGCTGCTCATCGACGCGACCGTCGTGCGAGCGGTGCTCGTGCCGGCGACCATGAAGCTGCTTGGCCGCTGGAACTGGTGGGCGCCCGGTCCGGCGCGACGCTGGTGGGAGAGGTACGGCTTCCGCGAGGAGGGCCCGGAGCCGTCCACCGAACGTGCTGCTGCGACCGTCGGGTAGCGGCTCCGCTAGCGTTCCGGCCATGGAACGCATCGGACTGGCACTGGCAGGGCTCGGCATCGCATCTGCGGCACTCACCGCCTGCGGCGGCGACGACGGGGACGACTTCGCGAAGGGCCCGGCGGAGGACATCGTCGCGGCGGCGAAGACGGACATGGGTGAGCTGAAGGCGGTGAAGGTCGCCGGCACCGTCACCAACGACGGCCAGGAGATCACCATCGACATCCAGGCCAGCTCCGACGGCGACTGCACCGGCTCGATCGGCGTCGACGGCGGCACGGCCGAGGTGCTCGGCGTCGCCGGGGAGACCTGGATGCGCCCGGACGAGGCGTTCTGGCGCTCGTCGGCCGGAGAGAACGCCGATCAGGTGCTCACGGCCGTCGGCGACAAGTGGGTGGTGATCGCGCCCGAGGACGACTCGTTCAACCAGTTCTGCGACCTCGACGAGCTGCTCGACCAGCTGCTCGAGGACGACGACCAGTCGACGTACTCCGTCGACGGCACCGACGAGCTCGACGGTGACGAGGTCGTGCGCGTCGAGAACGAGGACCCCGAGGAGGGCACCTCGACCGGCTACATCCTGGTCGACGAGCCGCACTACCTGGTGAAGATCGAGAAGACCGAGGGTGAGGACACCGGCTCGGTCACGTTCTCGGAGTTCGACGAGGAGTTCGACGTCGAGGCTCCCGCCGAGGACGAGGTCGTCGACCTCGAAGCGCT